>JACPRP010000058.1 GCA_016189905.1 Chloroflexota bacterium
ACGGCTTCCATATCCAGTCCCCAGCGTTGGGGATCAAGAAAGTCGCTTGAATGATTATTGGTGACATACCTTAATTCTAGTCAGTCCGTATAGGATCTGGCAAATGTGACATTTTCAAGCTAGCTATCAGGCGTTATTGTGAGGGCGACGCCCCGGCGTTATCATGGGGGACGACGACTTAGTGATCCCTGCACGGATGTCTAAAGCAGGGCAGGGGCGGGTTTGAAACCCGCTTTCATCATTGCCCTGACCAGATTTAGCGCGCTATGCAGATATCAGTAATGTTATCGTAGGGGCGACGGGCTTGTCGCCGTGCCAGGGGGTCAACCAACAAGCGCGAGCGAAAACCGCTGTGGTGGGGTGAAGAAAATGTTCAAGATCGGCGACTTCTCCAAATTGAGTCAGGTGACGGTGAAGACCCTGCGTTACTACTAACCCTTCAAGAATACCACCTGATCTTCCCAGCCCTCGTCGCTCGTTTGCGCGACGAGCAGGCGAAGTGCGCGCAGCAATCCCCCGATATCGGCAGGATGAAGCGTGCGTGAATCGACAAGAATGACGCCGCCGTGATGATCGCCCGTTTCGGCAAGCTGCTTGAGTAGCGAGGGAATGGTTCGACAATCGTAAGTGACGAGCACTCGCCCGTCTGCAAATGCCGCCGCGAGCAGCAGATCGTCTGGTGCAGTGCGATAGCTGCCGTCCTTCCATTCCGGGAGCGCGACGGCGTCGATGTCCTGGTGCCGAAGCTGCTCCGCGAGCGCCCTGGCGATGTGCGAATCAAGGAGAAGGCGCATCGGTCTTAACTACTTTGAGATTTGGGATGAGTCGCTCGAGGTTGGCAACGGAGCACTCGTTGTCCGCGATGCCTGCCTCTATCTCCTCTGGATAGGTAGTTGCGTAATGGAGAGCGGCTGCGATCTGCACGGGTGGGCGAGACAAGTGCGTGGCTATTTTGGCAACGTCTCCGCCATAGTCCCGCGCGATGGATACTATTTGCCATATCGCCAAGCGAGTGCCCTGGAGGTAGGCCTGGCGGCCCACCGGCGAATCCCGAAACTCGATGAAAGCGAAGTCTCGCTGTCGCAGCGCCTCGTCCAGGAGAAGCGAGGCCGCCTCGGACGGGGTCCGTCCCAACCGCCGTGCGGCCCGATTTAGCGAATCGATCTGGCTATCCTTCAGCCTCAGGCTGACTACCTTGCTCATTCTCGACACCTCTCGAAGCCATCGCTTACAGAGCTTACATTGTAACTATTTTAGCATCAAGTGCTCTCAGGGGCAAGAACAGGAGGCGAGCGATTCGCTCGACAAAACTTGACAACCATGGCAGCGCAGCGCTAAGCTATGTTCACTATGCGTGGCACCTGAGCTGGGTCCTGCGTCTGGTCCAGTGAATGATCACCCCGGGGGCGGGGATTTGCCGCGATGGGGAGGTATGACATTATGCCTGATTCCGAAAAAACTGAGCTGATGGCGCTCAGCCACGGCGCTGGTTGAGCGTGCAAACTGGGTCCCAGGGACCTGGCACAGGTTCTGTGCTATCTGCCACCAGTAACCGATCCAAACGTCATCGTCGGGGGAGAAAACTCCGAAGACGCCGCTGTCTATAAGCTTACCGAAGATCTCGCGATCGTTCAGACGGTCGATTACTTCACGCCGATAGTGGACGACCCGTACGACTTTGGCGCCATCGCGGCGGCGAACGCGCTCAGCGACGTTTACGCGATGGGCGGGCGTCCGATCATCGCCTTGAATATCGCCGGTTTTCCCACCAGTGGCCCCCTGCCGCTTTCTGCCCTAGGCCTGATACTGAAAGGCGGCGCCGAAAAGGCGGCGGAGGCGGGCGTTTCTATCGTCGGGGGCCACACCGTCGACGACCAGGAGCCTAAGTACGGCCTGTCGGTGACCGGCCTGATCCATCCGTCGAGGGTGATCCGCAACGACGGCGCGAAGCCCGGCGATGATATCGTGTTGACCAAGCCGTTGGGGATTGGTGTGATTACGACGGGCATCAAGCGGAAGCTGGTCACCGAGGCGACCGTTCGCGAAGTGGTGGCCGTGATGTCGATGCTGAACAGGGCGGCCTGCGAGGCGATGCTCGAGGTTGGCGTCGACGCCTGCACGGATGTGACCGGCTACGGTCTGCTGGGACATCTCCGTGAGGTCACGCTGGGCAGCGGGGTCGGCGCGCGTCTGAACTTCGAGCGGATTCCGGTGCTTTCCGCCACCTGGGATCTCATCAAACAGGGCGCCGTACCTGGCGGGGCTGCCCGCAATCTCGATTTTGTCTCCGAGGCCACGTCATTCGATCCAGGTTTGACCGATCAGCAGCGCACTGCGCTTTACGATCCGCAGACCTCTGGCGGCCTGCTGATATTCGTGCCGAAACAGAGGACGGCCAAATTGCTCTCCGCCCTCGAGCGCAGGGGCGTGCCGACGCGGGCCGTCATCGGCGAGGTGGTCGAGGACGCCGCCGCCCGCATCTGGGTCGAGCGCAAGTAGCGGACCATATATCTAACGTGGGGGCGACAGGCCGATCGTCCCTTGCGCATCGACCTGAAACAGAATCCCTCTGCAGAGAGCAATTCGGGGTGGAAGAGGGGCAATGTAAATGCGTGGCATCTAATGCTGGCCCCGCGACAAAACCGCCTCCATTATCGCCTTCCCCGTCGGCACGGCCTCGACGCTGCCAGCCCCCGCGTTTTCCTTGACGACGGCGACCGCCACGACGGGGTCATCGGCGGGGGCGAAGCCGACGAACACGGCGTGTGGCGCGCGGCCGGGGCCCACCTCGGCCGTGCCAGTCTTGCCGGCCACCCTCACGCCAGGGATCTTCGCGCCCGAGGCCCAGCCGTTTTCCACCGCCTGTACCATCATCTCAGTTACCTGCTTTGCCGTCTCGGGGCTTATCGCCCGTTGCCAGTCTCTTGGCTGTCCTATTTCTCTGGTCGACGAACCGCCGCGGATCTGTTTCACCAGATAGGGCTGGGGCGCCGTCCCACCTCGGGCGATCGTCGCCGCCACCTCGGCCATCTGGAGCGGCGTAACTGCCAGTTGCCCCTGCCCAAATGAGGTGGCGGCCAGACTCGCGGGATCGTTCAGCAGATTTGGCGCGTTGCTCAGCCTGCTCGCGGTGCTCGCTATCCCCAACGGTATCTCATTTCCCAAACCGAAGCGCCTGGCGTAATCGGTCAGCCGCTGCGCGCCGAGCCGGAGTCCCAGCTTGGCGAATGTAACGTTGCAGCTTGCCGCGTAGGCCTCGGGGAGCGCGAGCTCGAGTTGCCCAGGCGGTGGCGAACCGTGATTCGCACAATACACCTCGTACCCGTTGACGTTCAACGTGTGGAAAGACCGTCCGCTCCCATCGGTCCCCACTTCGTAGTCAAAAACCTCCGACGCGCTGGTAATGCCCGAATCCAGCGCGGCGGCGAGGGTGATGGTTTTGAACGTGGAGCCGGGAGTGTACAGTCCCTGTGTCGCGCGGTTGAGCAATGGCGCGCCGGACGCGGTGCTTATGTTGGGCCAGTCCTTTTCGACCCGGTTGGGATCGAAAAACGGATGGCTTACCAGCGCCAGCACCTCGCCGGTTTTCGGCTGCAGCACCACCACGGCTCCGCTCAGCGGTCCCATCGCCTTTTCCGCGACTTCCTGAATCTCGGAATCGATGGTGAGCACCACGTCAGAGCCTACCCTGGGCCGGTGCAAAAGATCGTCGGCCACAGCCTTGAAGGGGTCTGCCCCCGCCGCGCCGGACAGGTAGTCCCCAAACTGTGCCTCGATGTTGGTGTCCCCATAGATGGCGCTATGGAATCCCGTCACATGTACCAGCCAGGGAGCCGTGTAAACACGCTTGCTTTCACCTGGCTTGGACTCGACGAGCACGGCGCCGTTCCGGTCGAGGATCCGCCCCCGCTGCACTGACTTGTCTCGCTCATTCAGCCGGAAACCGTTATACCGGGCGTCGCCGGTCAGGTCGCCGGCCTTGATAACCTGCCAGTACGATAGCGCCAGGGCGATGGCTACGAAACCCACCAAGAGCGTAATGCCGACCCGCCGAATGCCGAGCTTCAAGTCGCCCTCCTCGTCGCGTCGGAGATTCTCAGCAGCAAGCCAAGAATGATGAAGTTCGTGATCAGCGAGTTGCCCCCGTAGCTGATGAACGGTAGCGTTATGCCCGTTAACGGAATTAGCTTGAGATTCCCGGCGATGATGATCAGGGCCTGCAAGCCGATAGTCACCGTCAACCCCATCGCCAACAATTGCTGGAAGCTATCGGGTGCTTCCAATGCGATTTTCAAGCCTCTGTATGTGAAGACGAGATAGAGCGCCACGATTGCCAGCGTGCCCAGCAATCCCATTTCCTCTCCTATGGCGGCCATCGGAAAATCCGTGTGGACCGCGGGAATCAACAAAGGATATCCGAACCCGAGCCCTTTGCCCAGGATTCCCCCCGAGGCAAAGGCGACCAGCGCCTGCACGATTTGATAACCGTTTCCCTGCGGGTCTGACCAGGGATCTAGCCATACGTCGATTCGTGCCTGGGCGTGCCCGATGAGATGATAGCTCCCGAACGCGGCCAGTAGCAGAAGGCCCAGCCCCGCCCAGACATAGACTGGTCGCGAGCTAGCCGCGTAGAGCATCGCCAGAAACACGCCAAAGACGAGGAATGTCGGCCCCAGGTCCTTCTGGCCGAGCAGCAGCAGCACCGATAATCCCCACATAATCAGCAGCGGCATCAGGTATGGCAAGCCGGGCACCTTCAAGAAGCTGAACTTGAAGGTGTCTAACGAAAGCAGTTCCTGCTTATCGTCGAGATATGATGCCACGAAGAAAACCGAGAGTATCTTCAGTATCTCCGATGGCTGGAACAGGTAATCCCCAAACCCGAGCCACAGTCGAGCCCCACTGCCATTCGGGTCCACGCCGAAAACTATGGTGGTGCCCACGAGACCTATTCCGAGAACGGCCCACGTGTACTTGTATCTTCTGAGCCAGAGCAACGACCCTGGTAGCGACACGATAAGCAGTGCCAGCAAACACCCCAGGATCACCCACGCGACTTGCCTTTCGAAATAGCTTGGGGCAAGGCGCGAGACCAGTGTCAGCCCTAATGCGATGAGCGCCCCGGCTAGCGGCAACAGCACCTGATCGCTGGCGGGCCGACGCAAAAACAGGACCACGTGCATCACGAAGAGGAGCCCGACTATCAAGATGGCGGGCTGGAGATTGTCTGTCGAGACCTCTGCCTTGCGCATCAGGCTCATCAGCGCCGCCCCCAGAACCGCGAGGGTGGCGGGAATCGCCAAAAGACTCAGCTCGGTCAGGCGCAGGCGTCTATTCAGGAACATACTTCCCTATCAGCAGGGCAACTCTCTCCCTGGTTTTGCTGGGGACGGCGTCCCATTGTGTTATTATCGCGCTCTCGAGCGCTCGTGAGCACTGGCAATCGTGCCCGTCTCTCAGCGTCGCCACGACCGCGGCCAGCACTTTCTTGGCTACGGCCACGTTGCGCAACAGATTGGAGATGATCATCTCGACGGTAACAGGCTCCTCGGCTTCGTGCCAGACGTCGTAGTCGGTTACAAGCGCGAGCGTGGAGTAGCACATCTCCGCCTCCCGCGCCAGCTTCGCCTCGGGAAGCGCGGTCATGCCGATGATGTCTACTCCCCATTGCCGGTAAACGCGAGACTCGGCGCGCGTGGAGAACTGCGGGCCGTCGATGCAGACGTACGTCCCGCCGTTGTGCACCTTTACCCCAGCCTCTTGAGCCGTCCGGTACAGCGCCTGGCTCAGCCTCGGACAGAACGGGTCCGCGAAGCCGATGTGTACGACCAGGCCATCGCTGAAAAACGAGCTCGGCCGTGCTCGCGTCCGATCGAGAATCTGATCCGGCACCACGATGTCGAGAGGGGCTATCTCATCGCGCATGCTGCCCACGGCGCTGACGGATATCACTTGTTCGACGCCCAGCATCTTCAGCGCGTAGATGTTCGCTCGAGCCGGAACCTCGGCCGGACTGAGACGATGGCCGCGACCGTGGCGCGGGAGGAAAGCTATTCGGTTGCCCGCCAACGCGCCTATTTTTATGGCATCGCTGGGCTCACCGAAAGGCGTGACTAACTTGACTTCCTCGACATCGGAAAGCCCGTCGATGTCGTCCAGTCCGGAGCCCCCTATGACCGCGATATTAGCCTCTGGCATTGTTCCCTCCTATTTCGTCAGTTTCAATCTTGTCTTGCCGAGCTCGATGACGTCGCCGAAGTTAACGCGAACCATGCCGGCGATTGGACGTCGGTTAACGCACGTTCCATTGGTGCTGCCTAGGTCTTCGAGCCACCACTGACCGTCGCGCATCGCCAGTATAGCGTGTTCGGCGGAGATGAAGGTGTTGGAGATGATGATGGTGTTCGACGGCGAGCGTCCAATCGACGTCACCGGCTCCAGATCGAAGCGCTGACCGGGGAAAATCGTCTCGGAGCCGCCATCCACGACGACGAGACACGCCCGATCGATGTCATCGCCAGTCTCCTCTACCGCCGTCTTCCTAAGGTCTCTCATGATGACCAGGACGATTTGGAGCAAGAATACGTAGAGCAATAGAACGAAGATAAGCCGCAACCCGAGGATGACGACATCTGTTCCCAAAGCTACAGCCCCGGTGTGGTCTCGAAGGTGAACTCCACGCCTCCCAGCGAGATCACGTCGCCGTTGGCAAGGACGGATTCCGTGATCCGTTGCCTGTTGACCCAGGTGCCGTTGGTGCTCTTCAGATCGTAGATGCAGATTTTGCCACCGGTGAGGCGAATCTCTGCGTGGTGGCGCGAAACACGCGGGTCGTCGACAACTATCTCGTTGCCAAGCCCCCGGCCCATCGTCACATTCGGCTTGTCAACATAATAACGCATTCCGTTCGTCGCGCCCGAGCCACATACCAGTGCCGCCTTGTTGGCGGCGACGCCTCGTAGCGAGCGCTTCAATTGTTCGGCGTCGAACCGCCGGGTTTGTCCGATCTCCAGAGGCGGCTGATCGCCAGCGGCTGGCGCGGTCACCGCCGGGGTCTCGGAGAATCGCGCTTCGACCCGCATCTGACGTGTCGGCAGGGCTTCTTCAGCCTTCAGCGTAATCGTCGGCTTGCTCACGAGCGAGAACCGCTGCTCGCGCGCAACGCCAGCCAGATATTCGGCAAGCTCGCGCTCCATGGTCGCCCGAATGGGTTCCAGTCGCTGGTAATCTTTGGGGCTGAGGTAAACGTGGTAATCGTTGGCGACGAAGATCCGGCCGATGCTGATGCTCTTGCTGCTTTCCATCGATCTGGATAATCGCTTGGCTATCTCCACAGGCTGGAGCTTACCGCGCAGCATGCCGGTCAGCGATCCCTCTAGGAGGTTCTCGACAAATCCTTCAAACCTCGTCAACGCGTTCACGAGCAGCTCCCGGGCGAATCTCGACGGTTCATTATACAGCATCACTCAGAGCTATTGCCATATCTGTTTCAGACAACCGCAAGCCGCTGGGTGGCAAGCTCCATAAACTGCTCGTGCAGCCGAGGATTGGACGCGACAATGCTGCTGGTCCGCGTGGTCACGTCCTCACCGCTGAGGTCTGTGACCTGCCCTCCCGCTTCCATAACGAGCACGGCGCCGGCCGCGATATCCCACGGGTAGATGAGGGGATGAAAATAAACGTCAAACCTGGCGCACGCGACGTAGCACATCCCTAGCACTGCCGAGCCCGGCAGCCTCAAGGTCAGGATGTGCGGTCTGATGGCGGTGCTGGCCTCCAACGTCCGCTGACGTATCTGCTCGTCGTAACCCAGATCGAACCCGAGTAGGGCATCCTGCAATAACTCCTTATTCGACACCGCGATCCGGCGACCGTTGAGGAACGCGCCTTTCCCTTGCCGTGCCGTGAAGACTTCTTTTCGCAACGGATCGTAAACGCAGCCGAGGATGGGCCGGTTGTCTACGGCAAGCGCCACGGACACGGCGACGAAGGGAATGCCCATCGTGAAGTTCATCGTACCGTCCATCGGATCTATGATCCAGGTGTATCTTGATCCTCGATCGATGGATCGCTCCTCCTCGGTGATGATGTTGTGTTCTGGGAAGTTCTTCGCTATAAGATCGACGATGGTCTCTTCGGCCTTGAGGTCGGTATCGGTGACTGGATTGGCTCTCCCCTTGAAACGTACCGAGCGGGTCCTGGTAAACCCTCTTGCGACGACCGCGCCGCCGGCCCTCGCCGCCTCGATGGCGACGCGTATCATCTCATCGTATTCTTCCATCTCGCTCCCAACCAAAAGGCTCGAGGGCGTCCATGCCCTCGGTCTTTCATTATAGCTCAGTCAGAAAAACATTGTCAAAGGAAACACTATTTGCTATAATGGCCTCTAATCGAACCGTGCCTATGCAATGATCGCTCTTTGCCACCGGCAAGAGCGATTGGTAGTAGTATATGAGTGTTAAATAGTCGAAGGATTTCCCTCGGATGGAGTGGGACTATCGAACTGATTGGTCCCTGCTACATACAATAAGTAAGCAAGGCGTACGATGGCAGTTGTTTGCTTGTCAACGAGGACACCGTGGGCAATGTATTGCGTGGCTTCGAGTTGACCGACAACGACAGGTCCCTCCTCGATAGAATCCAGCAGAGCCTACCACTGCTAGCCGACCTGGCGCGCGCTGATGTGGTGCTTTTCTGCGCCTCTCAGTCAGCCGACGCGGTCGACGTTTTCGCCGATGCCAAACCCCGAAGCGTTTCAGCGGTCTGCGCGGAATCCCTTTCAGGCAAAAAAGTGACAAAAGAGGAAGATCCTGAGCTGTATCAGGCTTTGTGCGATGGAAAAGCCCGACGAGTGGTGCGCCATGAATCCTCCGGAGCTACCCCCTCAGTGCGGGAGATGAACCCGATCTCGAATAATGGCCGGGTGATCGGGGTATTGTGCCTGGAAGCCGGCTTCATGGATCGGGCGCAGCGCAGCAAGAGGGATCCCGTTTTCCGGAGCGCGATAGCTCAGTTGCGGCGGATGATTCTGGACGGCGAACTCGAGGGCGCCAAGAACATCGGCCCTCTTGGTCCGCACGATGGTCCATTGGTTGTTGACACCGACGGCCGGATCGTGTATACAAGTGCAATTGCGGACAGCTTATATCGGAGCGTCGGTTGCGACAGGGGCTTGCTTGACAATAAGATCACTGAGCTGGGAACGGACGAGACGGCTTTCAGTTGGGCCCTGGAAACCGGGGTATGCGCCGAGCGACTGGTAAGTGAGGGGGATCTCGTCCTGGTTAAGAAGGCCATACCGCTGATCGCGGCGCAGCGAGATTCCTGGTGGGGAAAGCTACTGCGAAGACCGAGGGAGATCGATGGCGTCCTCCTGGTTGTACACGACATAACGGAAGAGCGGCGTAGGGAGCAGGAATTGAGACTGGAAGCCACCATGATTCAAGAGGTTCACCACCGGGTGAAGAACAACCTCCAGACTATTGCCGCGTTGCTACGTCTGCAGGCGCGTAGGACGTCATCGCAAGAGGTGGCGGACATGCTGCGACAGAGCATCAACCGCATTCTCAGCGTTGCTACGGTGCACGAGTTCCTATCCCTCGATGAGGCCAGCGTGATAAATATCAAAGAGGTCTGCCAGCGTATTGTCGACGAGGTCACTCAGGCTGTGCTGGACCCCGAGAAACGCATACGATTTGTGCTGGATGGCGACAACATCCATCTCCCGGCGCAGCAGGCTACATCCTGCGCTTTAATCGTTAACGAATTGTTGCAGAATGCGGTGGAGCACGGCTTTGGCAATCGCCGTAGCGGCATTGTGGCGATCAATCTCGTGGATCATGGGAGCACTTTTACACTTGAGATCGCGGACGATGGGCAGGGCCTGCCGCCAGGATTCAACGTGGCGAAGACGACGAATCTGGGGTTGCAGATAGTCAGGACGCTGGTTGCGGAGGACCTGAAAGGTGAGTTTGAGTTGATAAACGGCGTGGGTGACAGCGTTGGTGTCGTTAAGGGCGGTGGGGTCAGGGCGGTCGTCACCATCCCAAGATCCCAACGTAGCCAGAGAGCGATACTGGCCGTCGGAAGATAGCCGGGCATTTAATGATTATCTCAAATCGTAGCGTCGGCGTCTTATGAACATTAGGAAATAGGCTAAGTTTGGATGAGGAGGAAAGCGCGTGGTGAGCAAGACGAGAGTGATTATCGCTGACGACGAATCGATCATCCGCATGGACCTGAGAGAGATGCTGACGGCATTGGGCTACCTGGTCATCGGTGAGGCGGGAGACGGCATCAGTGCGGTGAATCTGGCACGCGAGCTGAAGCCTGACCTGGTTATCATGGACGTCAAGATGCCGGATCTCGATGGCATAGCTGCCGCGAAGATCTTGACGGAGGAGCGTATAGCGCCAGTATTGCTCCTTACTGCTTTTAGCCAGCAGGAACTGATCGAAGGGGCTAAGGACGCGGGGGTTGTCGGCTACATCGTTAAGCCTTTCCGTGAGCCAGAACTTGTGCCAGCGATCGAGGTGGCTATGGCCCGCTTTAGAGAGTTCCGTGCCCTTGAGAAAGAAGCCAACAGCTTGCGCGATACGCTCGAGACCCGCAAGCTCGTCGAAAGGGCAAAAGGCATTCTAATGGATACCCAGGGGCTCAAGGAGACTGAGGCTTTCCGCAAGATCCAAAAGCTGTCGATGAACACGCGGCGATCCATGCGGGAGATCGCCGAGGCCATTCTTCTCGCCCACGAGGTCGAGAAAGAGCCGATGTAATGCCGTTTGCCTCTCCTAGACCCTATATTCCACGGGGCGGGGCATGTAGCGGGGCATGTAGCCACATGGCTTTAGCCTCCGTGAAGTGAGCCTGCCGACACTCGTGGCGTTGAGTCTCGAAGACCCAACCCGCAGGTCAGTTCGGCTGAAGGAAGCTAAAGGTCTGGGCAAGTACTTGGGGGACCGGTAGATTCAACAACATCGCCGTGAGCAAGAAGCCCGTAAGGAAGATCACCAGAACGAAGTAAAACGCGACCAGAGATAGGATCAGGCCGCAGCCAAACTTGAATCCGTCGCCGACGGATAACGTCATTGCTTGATTCCCCCTTATAGTATGGCTACTTACGCTCACGCGCGATTCTACCACAAATCGAGAGCGTTGCCAACGGCCGATGGCCTGATTGATTCCAGGGCGTATGCGTTCTAACCCGGCGAGCCGCACAACCTCGTCGTTCCCGTCCTTCCACAGAAGGACGGGAACGACCAAGGCCAGAACGCATACACCCCGGCCTGATTCTGTGGCCACTGGTCCAGCTAACAATGTGCTACCGGAGGGATCGATGACGAAAGCTGCTGTGATAACGATCAGCGACAGAGGTTTCCGTGGGGAGCGGACTGAGGATCTGAGCGGTCAGGAAATCGAAAAGGCCTTGAAAGACATTGGCATAGACGTGGCTGTCTATCGTGTCATTCCTGATGAAAAGATTGTGATCGCGGAAACCCTCACGACGCTGGTCGACGACCAATATATCGATTTGATTTTGACGACAGGCGGGACCGGTCTTGGGCCAAGAGATGTCACGCCCGAAGCTACGCTTGCGGTGATCGACCGTGAGGTCCCAGGCATCCCGACGGCTATGCTAATCGACGGCCTGACAAAGACGCCACGCGCCATGCTGTCCAGAGCGGTCGCGGGGGTGCGACGGGAGTCGCTCATCGTCAATCTGCCAGGCAGCCCGAAGGCCGTGCGCGAAGGCCTGGCCGTGGTCATACCCGTGGTGGCCCACGCGCTCGCGATCATCAAAGGCCAACCGACCGATCATTAGCATCCGACTGCGAACAACCAAAAGGAAGAAGAAGAACGATGGCAAGCCCCCTCTTCCCTTCGCAAAGGGTGCGGGTGAGGGTTAGACTGTCAGCCCAATCTAAGCTCCTCTTCGCAAAACTCTAAGGAACATGAGACGCCTTAGGCTGACTCGTCCTCTAATAGCTCACCGGTGCCTTTCAGAGGTACCGCGCGGTCTCCTTTGGTCACGAGGATAGGCCCGTTCTTGCGCAGAATCGTCTCGGCGTTGATCACGCATTTCTTCACGTCTGCGCGCGACGGAATCTCGTACATGACGTCCAGCAAGACTTCCTCGATGATAGTCCTCAGCCCTCTTGCGCCTGTCTTGAGGCGCATCGATTGCTCGGCCGCTGCCTCTAGAGCCTCAGGCGTGAAGACGAGCTCGACCTTATCCAGAGACAGGAACTTCTCGTATTGCTTGACGATCGCGTTCTTGGGCTCGGTGAGTATTCTGATCAGCGCCTCTTTGTTGAGCGGGTCCACGTTGACGACCACCGGAAGCCTGCCGACGAACTCTGGGATCAGCCCGTACTTCAAAAGATCGTCGCCGATGACCTGTTGCAGCATCTTAGCGGCCTCGAATTGTTCCTCCAGCTTGGTCCTGCGATCGGACTGGAACCCGAGGGACCGCTTTGACCCGACACGGTTGGCGACTATCCGGTCCAGCCCCTCGAAGGCGCCGCCACAGATGAAGAGGATATTGGCGGTGTTGATTTGAATGAAATCTTGGTGCGGGTGCTTCCTGCCGCCCTGCGGCGGAACGTTGGCCACGGTGCCCTCGATTATCTTGAGCAGGGCTTGCTGCACACCCTCGCCAGACACGTCCCGCGTGATCGACGGGTTGTCCCCCTTGCGGGAAATCTTGTCGATCTCGTCGACGTAGACGATGCCTCGCTCGGCGCGCGAGATGTCGAAATCGGCGGCCTGAATCAGGCGCAGCAGGATGTTCTCGACGTCTTCGCCGACGTAGCCCGCTTCTGTCAACGCGGTAGCATCCGCGATGCAGAAGGGCACGTCCAGAATCTTGGCGAGCGTCTGCGCTAGCAGCGTCTTGCCGCAGCCTGTCGGGCCGAGGAGCAGGATATTGCTCTTCTGTAGCTCGACGTCGTCGATCTGCATCCCCGTGTTGATCCGCTTATAGTGGTTGTACACCGCTACCGAAAGGACTTTCTTGGCCCGCTCTTGACCGATGACGTACTGGTCCAGCAGCTCGTAGATGCGGCGCGGGGTGGGGATTTTACCAGGCTGTGGCTTGGGCTTCTGGGCAGGCGCATGCTCCTCGTCGATGATCTCGCGACACAGGTCCACGCACTCATCACAAATGTAGACCGCGCCAGGCCCGGCTATCAACCGTCGCACCTGCTCTTGCCCTTTTCCACAGAAAGAGCAATGGTATTGCCCTCTCGAACCCTTGGTAGTTGCCATAGCTGTGATTCCCTCCCCGATCCCCATAAACCAATGGATGGTTTTCTTGTTTGGTTACTTCTTCTCTCGTGTTAGAATCTCGTCTACTATACCGTAGTGCATAGCCTGGTCTGCGCTCATATAGAAGTTGCGATCGGTGTCACGAATGATCCGATCCTCTTCCTGTCCCGTGTGGTTGACTAGTATATCGTTGATCACTTTGCGCAGGCGCAGTATCTCTTTGGCCTGAATCTCCATATCCACCGCCTGCCCCTGCACGCCGCCGAGCGGCTGATGCATATGGACGGTCGCGTTAGGCAGCGCGTAGCGCTTGCCCTTCGCGCCGGCGGTCAACAGGATGGTGGCCATGCTCGCGGCCATACCAACGCAGATGGTCGAAACATCCGGCCTGATCAGTTGCATAGTATCGTAGATCGCTAGGCCTGACGTAATAATACCTCCAGGCGAGTGGATGTACAGGTTTATGTCCTTGTCAGGGTCCTCCCGGTCTAGATAAAGCAACTGAGCGACGACCAGATTGGCCACGTTATCGTCAATTGGCGTGCCGAGGAAGATGATTCTTTCTTTCAAGAGCAACGAATAGATGTCGAAAGCCCTCTCCACCCGTCCAGTGTTCTCGATGACCATAGGAACAATACTACTAAACGTCCGCATGGGGTCCATGTCGCCTTCTCCTTAGCTAGGGTCTGCCGATGTGCTATTCCGTAGCGCTCTCTTCAAGCGCCGTCTTTTCGTCAGGGTTTTCTGGTTGCGCTGAGGCTTCGGGCTCCGCTTCGCCGGTGGCGATGTCGACCAGCCTTTTGATCACCTTGCGGTCCCATAGCCCATAGCTTATCTCTTTGCGGGTCTCGGGATTGTCCAGCGTCGCCCGCGCTTTCACGACCTCTTCATCTGTCATCCCCTGGGTCATGCGCTGAATCTCTTCCTCAACATCTTCGGGGCTGACTTCGATGTTCTCGCGCTTGGCTACCTCGGCGAGCACCAGAGCGGTGGCCAGCCGTCGCCTGGCGCTGGTGCGGTAGTCCTCTCTTATCTCGTCTTCCCTTTTCCCGATTGCGCTCAAATAACGATCGAGGGTCATCCCAGACTTCTTGACCTGTTCCATCAGATGCTCGAACGAGTGTTCCGCCTCATGCTCGACGAGCGATGGCGGTATATCTACCTTCGAGCGCTCGACTATCGTCCTGATCAGATCATCATTGAAATGCTTCTCCGCGTGGGCGGTCTTTTGCTTTTGCATATCCTGGCGGATCGCCTCTAGCATCGCCTCGAAGGTCTCGAAATCGCCTACTGTCTTCGCGAACTCGTCGTCGGGCTCCGGCTTGGACTGTTCCCGCACCGAATGGCAGTACACGTGGAAAACAGCTTCCTTGCCAGCGTACGGTTCCTCAGGGTAATTGGCTGGAAGCACGATGGTGAATTCCTTCTCCTCGCTCGCGCTTAAGCCGACCAGTTGCTCGCCAAAACCGGGCAAGAACGATTCGGGCTGTGCCTTGACAGGATAATCGACGCTGTCGCTCTTGAGAATCTGCGACCCTTTTTGGGCGATCAGCTCTGATCCTCCCACACCCTCGAGCAACGGCTGCTCCTTGATGTGGCCTTCTATGTCGATCGTGACGCGATCATCCAATGCTGCCGGCCGATCTACTGGCGCCCAAGTGGTTTGCTGGTCGCGCAGCCGCTCGACGACCGCCTGCACTTCTTCGTCGGTCACTTCCACAGGCTCGCGGGACATGCGAATGTCTTCGTAATCGCCAAGCTCGACGGTTGGCTCGAGCGGCACCGTGACCTTGAGGGTCAACGGCTGTTCCTGGACGATCTCATATTGAGGGGTGTCGAAAGGCTTCAGACCGGTCTCGGCCATGGCGTTCTTGAAGACATCTGGGAACATCAGATCGACGCCCTCATGAAAGAGCGCTTCCTTGCCCACCATCCGCTCGACCATAAAGCGTGGTGCCTTCCCCCGCCTAAATCCAGGGACGTTGACGCGATTGACTAGCTTGCGGTAGGCTCGCTCCAGATATTTCTCGACGAGCTCCGACTCCACTTCGATGTTCAGAATTGCCTGGCTGTCAGGGATTCTCTCTGCAGTAACGTTCACTATCAGCTCTCCCAGGAATCAACACCTAGCAGTCTTGCTGGCGTCTCGAATGATTATAGCATAAAAAAGGGCTCTCCGTGAAGAGCCCAGCGCATGTGCTGGAGCGGAAGACGAGATTCGAACTCGCGACCCTCTCCTTGGCAAGGAGATGCTCTACCACTGAGCCACTTCCGCACGATTTCGCTTTCTGTAAAGATTCTACAACGTGGGCCGGATTCTTGTCAAGTCTTGTTGGAACTCCCGATTACCTGCTTCCACGCTCATTGATTTCTGTGCCGGCAGCGTGCTATACTGCGCTTGTCGATCTCCTATAGCGCTTGGTAAGAAGATCGGCAGGTCCCCTTCATTTCGCCGGCTCGCCCGGAGCATAAAAGTTAACACGGAGGAATAGCTGTGGCCTACGAGACGATCCTTTTTGAAAAAACGAACGGCGTGGCCAGGATAACGCTGAATCGACCGACCAGCTACAACCCATTGAATCAGGCGGTTAGCGACGAGTTGCTGGACGTCATCAGCCGGTGCCACACGGACCCGGAAGTGCGAGTGGTCACGATCACGGGGGCCGGCAGTGCCTTTTCGGCTGGTGGAGATATCAAGGATATGGTTGAGGCGCTCAAAGGGGATATCTCGGTAATGATTCGCCGCCTGACTACCACGCTTCACAGTGTCGTCGCCGGCCTTACCCGTCTGCCCAAGCCCGTGATCGCGGTGGTCAACGGCCCCACGGCCGGCGCCGGCCTTGCCCTGATGCTGGCCTGTGACATGGCCATCGCTTCGGAAAAGGCTACCTTTGTCGTCGCGTTCACCGGCATCGGCGCTTCTCCAGACACCGGCACCACCTTCTTCCTCCCCCGCCTGGTCGGTCTGAGGAAGGCGATGGAGCTGACCATGACGAACCGCCGCCTTTCGGCGAGCGAAGCGCTCGACCTTGGGCTCCTAAATGAGGTGGCTCCCGAGGACCAGTTCATGGCGCGCGCGGACGAGTTAGCCAACAAGCTAGCCAAGGGGCCGACCTATGCATACGGTCGAGCCAAGCAATTACTCTACGGCAGCATGGGCGCGACACTGGAAACGCAGTTAGAAAACGAGCGTCAATCGGTTTCCGACTGCTCCATCTCAGCCGACTTCGGCGAAGCCGTGAACGCCTTCGTCGAGAAACGAAAACCTGACTTCAAAGGCAGATAGACAACGTTGCCTATAAGTACGAGAGAACATGACATAACCATAGTGGGACTGGGCCCGGGGGAGCGGCGTTACCTCACGCTGGAGGCGCAGCAGGTGCTGCGCGAGGCGCCGGAGCTTTACCTCCGCACGGTGCAGCATCCCGTCGTCGGCTCGCTGCCGTCGACGCTCTTGCAGCATTCGTTCGATCACATCTACGAAATGAACGAATCGTTCGGACAGATCTACGAAAAGATCGCGAATCGCATCGTGCAGCTTGCCACGCGACCTGAAGGCGTCATCTACGCGGTACCCGGCCATCCTCTGGTGGCGGAGGAATCGGTTCGCCGTATTCTGGTTAAAGCGAAGGCAGCCGGCTTGAAGGTCCGCATCGTGTCGGCTGTCAGCTTTCTCGAGCCGCTCTTCACGTTGCTCGAGCTGGACCCGCTGATGCAGGGCCTCCAGGTGGTCGATGCGACGCTTCTCGCCGATTACTCTGAGGCGTGGCACGGCCCCACGGGTTCCGACGACGATGGCCGGCGACACGAAGCGGCCCGAATCTGGTCCAGGCGGCCGTGCGATCCCACGGTGCCGCTGATCGTCGGCCAGCTTCATAGCCGATCTGTTGCGTCCTCGGTCAAGCTTGTCCTGCAGGAGATGTATCCCGCCGATCATCCGGTCGTCCTGGCCCGTTGGGCTGGCATCTCAGGTATGGAAGAGAAGCGGTCGCTTTCGCTGGTCGAGTTGGACCGACAGGGTGATGATATCGATCACCTGACGTCGCTTTACGTGCCGGCGATATCCATCGGCGATGATCTGGCCTCGTTGGCCGGGCTGCGCTACATCACGTCGCGCTTGCGCGCGCCCGGCGGCTGTCCCTGGGACAGAGAGCAGAGCCACGAATCGCTGAAGCCATATGTCATCGAGGAGGCTTACGAGGTTGTCGATGCCATCGATTCGGGCGATAGAGATAAGCTTTGTGAAGAGCTAGGGGACCTGTTGCTTCAGGTGGTTCTGCACTCGCAGTTGGCGACCGAAACCGGGGATTTCCTGATGGAAGCGGTGTTTAGCGGCATAAACTCTAAGCTGATCCGGCGTCATCCGCACGTTTTCGGGGAGACACTTGTCGCCAACTCGAGCGAGGTCCTGCGGAACTGGGAGCAAATCAAGCGTGGCGAGAAAGATGAGAAGGGCGAGAAAGGCTCTTCGCTAAATAACCTGCCCAAAAGCCTGCCGGCGCTTTCCTTCGCCCAGGCGATGCAGAAGCGCGCCGCGCGCCTCGGCTTCGATTGGCAGGACGTGGCAGGTGTGGCCGACAAGGTGGCCGAGGAGATTCGTGAGCTGCAGGCGGCGCGGTCCGCGGAGGAGCGTCGTGAGGAGTTCGGTGACCTGCTGTTCGCCCTCGTCAATCTGGCGCGATGGCTCGATATCGACGCCGAGGAGGCCCTGCGCCAGGCGAACCACAAGTTTATGCGGCGGTTTCAGCGCATAGAGGAATACTGCGCCAAGCGCGGCCTCAAAATAAACAACCTCACTCTCGCACAGCTTGATGATCTCTGGGAAGAGTCAAAACGCGAGCTAAAGGATGCCGGCTAGAGCTAGTTTTCGGCGTAAAATTCATCCGCAGGGGCGGCCGCCTCTGGCCGCCTGGGGTGGGGGTAGCAACATCCGTTGCCACCTGAGAAACCAGGTATTTCACGACAAGGCTCATCGTCCCTCCGCTGAAGGACAGACATTCCCAACAACTTCTTTGCGCTCTTTGCGGTTAACGTATTTCGTGTTAGTGCTACACGTGTCCGTCGATGGCGAGGTTCGCCAGCAGGTCGGCGCCGCGGTTCTGTTCCCTTGGGATGTGGCTGATAGTGCGCTTCTTGAATCCCCGTAACAGCCTGGTCGCCTCGTCGTAGAAAGATTTGAGGGCGATATTTCGTACGCGATACTCACCCTTGATCTGCTTGACCACAAGCTCGGAGTCTAGCCTGATGTGGACCACGTCAGGAGACAGTTCGCTGGCGGCCTTCAGCCCGGCGATGAGCGCCGAGTACTCGGCCTGGTTGTTGGTGGCGTGCCCGATAAACTTCGATACCTCTCTGACGATGTTGCCACGCTCGTCTTCGATGCGCGCGCCGATCCCGGCCGGCCCTGGATTGCCTCTGGCCGCCCCATCACAGTAGAGGAACAACGTTCGATTTGGCGTGGACGGTCCCATCATCTTAGCGTCCGACCCAGATGATGCGGCCGCAGCTACCACAGAAAGCCAGTTCCCGGCTGTTTCGGGCGCGCTGAACCTCGTTCATGGGCAAGGCTACACGGCACCCCTGACAGGTATTCTGTTCAACCCTGGCGATCCCTCGCCCTCGCCTCGTTCGCCGCAATCCTTCGTAGGTCTGCAAAGAATTCGGCGAGACGGTTGCAGCGAGGGAACCCCTTTCCCCACGAAGGTCCGCCAGCCTCGTTTCCAGCCGTTCCTTTTCCTGCTTTAGCTCGTCTTGCTCGCGTTGCCACGCCGCTTCCACGGCCCTGGTTTCGGCGCGGGTAGCCTGCACCCTGTCCTGCAGCTCCTCGATCTCAGCCATCAAGTCCAGCGTCTGGTCCTCTACCTTCCCCTTCTTCTTCTTGTATATTTCGACGTCTTTCTCGAGGGCTGAGAGCTCCTTGGGATTCTTGACCTGGCCGCCGTAGAGCTTGATCTCCAGGGGCTTTATCTTCGCCGCGAGGTCTTCAAGCTCGTCCTCGGCTTCGCGGAGCGCCTTATGGGTATTGAGCAGCCGTTCCTCGACATCCCGCAGTTGCTTGCGGGCCTCGATGAGCTCGTCGGTCTCGCCCAGCTTGCTCGTAGTATCCTGAAGCGTTCTCTCGGTTTCTTCGACGCCGAGATCGATGGCTTGAATCTTGTAAAGAACCTCGGCCTCGCTCATTTCAGTTCTCCTCGAGATGTATTACCTGGTGCCTTCACCCTGCCGCAGTCGGATGGCAGCGATGGCGGTGGTGTAGGAGCATTATAGCACGATTGAGGGGAAGTTTCACGCAGCACGGGTGAGCGTTAAGATGCTTCGCGACGAGCGCTCACGAGCCGAGCCGCGCCCCGCGCGGCGCTGATGCGGCCGCGCTAAGTTAACGAAGCCCGCTTCTAGCGGGCTTCGTTAACTTAGCCCTGTGGCTTTAGCCCAATACGGTTTACTTAAGGGAGGCTGCCGCCTTCAGGAATGTCTGCAATGGCTGTAACCGCCGCCGGTAACCGTCGTGATGTAGTTCGGGGGCTCGTCCCCCGAGGGGCGGTCGGGGGGCAAGCCCCTCCCGCCCTGCTCCGAGCGTCGATCCGCCTTGCTCCGAGCGTCGGAGTCCCGTGAATCGGGACGTCCCGAACGGGATCCCGTCCTTCCTGAGAAGGACGGGAGACTCCGACACCATTCATGGACTGGTCGGAGAGTCCCGTGAAGCGGGACGGGATCCCGTCTCGGGACGAGCTACGCCACCTCAGTCCCCTCTTCCTCTGCGGGAGAGTTATAGCAGTTTGCCGAGGATTTTGGCTAGCGGAGCAGCCACCGATATACCGAGCGTCTGCAATGTAGCGCGGGGGCTCGTCCCCCCCCCCGCCCAGCGGGGGACGAGCCCCCGCGCTAAGGGTAGCCATATCAAAATGCAAACTGCTATAGAGGTTAGAAGAGCGCTCACGCGCGCGAGAAATAGACGATCGCCTTTGCCAGCTCGCGGGCGATGATCGCGATGAAGCGCTGCCCGTTCTCGATTGAGGCGCTGCGCGCATCGTCGCTACACCCGTCAACGCCCCATTTCTCGCGCTCGTTGACGACCAGCCCGTCGAATTTCCCCATGTTCGAGGACTGAATTGGATCGCGCCGAGGCGATCTGGCTTCCGGCCCCACGCGGTCAGGTCGGAGCGCCATCATACAGGACGTCTCGAAACCGCCGGCGTGGCCCGCCACCTGACCCACGTCGAGGGCGTGACCTTCTTGAATGAGCGCCTGGCGAGCTATAGCCCAGTAAGATGCAGATGCAATCGCCACGTCGAGCTCAACCGCCATATCCTTGCCGGCTTGGCGAATCATGGCGTCATTACCCCCGTGCCCGTTGATGATCATTATGCGCCGGTAGCCACTCCGCGCCAGCGATTCACAGACCTCCCGGACGACGCGGTAGAACGTTTCCGTGGATAATGCTATTACCCCAGGAAACCGGAAGTGCTGCTGCGACAGGCCAAAAGACAACGTTGGGGCAACCGTCACCGATACCTCCGCGGCAGCTATCTCCGCTGCGCGACGACATACCGCCTCGCATATTTCCGTGTCGGTCTTTATCGGCAGATGCGGCCCGTGCTGCTCGATAGACGCCGTGGGAAAGATCACTGTGGTCGTCGCAGCCGTCTCCCGCACCTCCTCACGGGTCATATCACCGAACGATAATCTAGACTTCACCTGCTTAACCCCCCAAATTAAGATCGAGGTAGCCTGCATGTTAGAGCTAGAAGCCCGGTCGGAAACCGGCTCTCTGAGCGGGATTGTCAAGCGTCAGGCCTGGATTGTAGCCTGCGGACAGGGTGAAGATGGTGATGAAGGCCAATAGGGCGCCAAGAATTCGAGCAAAAAGATGATTGCGCTTGCTTTTTCGCCCTCGC
>JACPRP010000054.1 GCA_016189905.1 Chloroflexota bacterium
GCCGCCGGCAAGGGCACCGAATGGGTCCCCATCCGCGTCGGCACCGACGCCGTCCTCGCGCTGGCCATGGCCAACATCCTCGTCAACGAGCTTGGCATCTACGACCGTATGTATCTCAAGAAGTGCACCAACGCCCCTTACCTCGTGAAGGACGACGGCTACTATCTGCGAGATTCCAGCACAAACAAACCGCTGGTCTGGGATTCCAGAGAAGGCGTCGCCAAGACCTTCGACGACGCGACGGTGCAGGACTTCGTCATCGAGGGGACGTACACGGTCGCGGGCGTCAAGGTCCAGCCGGGCTTCCAGATACTCAAGGAGCACTTGAAGAAGTTCACGGCGGAGTACGCCGCTAAAATAACGACGGTGCCTCAGGGCACGATTCGCCGCCTGGCCAGGGAGTTTGGCGAGGCGGCGCGCGTCGGCAGCACCATCGTCGTCGACGGCGTCGAGGTCCCTTACCGCCCGGCCGCGGCCATCTTCTTCCGTGGCATCCAGGGGCACGTCAACTCGCTCTTCAATTGTATCGCGGTGGGCCTGCTCAACCACCTCCTCGGCACCGCCGATACCGCCGGCGGCTGCCTGGGGTTCAATCCCGTCTGCCACGGCTATCCCGAAACTGGCCACCCGTCCTACACACCGGCGCCTGATCCTGACGGGCTGATGATCACTGGCTCCTGGGTGGTGGCGCATAAGCCCTATCCACCTCGCGCGGCGGCTCGTCCAGCGTCTCTAGACCTGGGTGAGGCGTTCCCATTGGCTATGCACTCACCGATGATGTGCTCGGACACCCAGGAGGAATGGGCGAGAAAGTTCAACGTGAAGCTGCAACCGAAGGTTATGGTGAACTTTGGCGCCAACTCCGTGATGAGCCTTGGCAACAAGGACGTCATGGCCGACTGGCTGAAGAAGTTCGAGTTCATCGTCTCTTTCGACATCTTCCTCAACGAGATGACGGATTTCGCCGACGTCGTCCTGCCCGATACAACCTATATGGAGCGGCTTGAGCCCAGCCCAAACTTTCCGTTCATCTTCAATCATCCGGGCGGAATGGGAATGTGGGGATGGCCGATCCGCCAGCCTCTGGTGGAGCCGGCCGGCGAGCGCAGGAACTTCGCCGCGGTGATCTACGAGATCGCCGACAGGATCGGCATCCGCGAGCCGATGAATATCTCTCTTAACCTACGCTTCGGTCTGCACGGCAAGAACAGGCTGGAGCCAGACGTCCGGTACGATTATGACGACCTCACCGACCGTGTCTTGCGAGAAACGTTCGGCGACGATCACGATCTCGAATGGTTCAAAGAGCACGGGGTGATCTCCTGGCCCAAGAACCCCAAAGAGGTCTACTGGCGCCATTTCACCCCCGTTCGCGTACCCATCTACTACGAGTTCATCAAACGCGCCGGCGACCAGATTCGCAAGGTCGTCAGCGAGTTTGGCGCCGAAAATGACGTGAACCTCGAGATGTACAGCGCGCTGCCCGACTGGCATCCATGTCTCTCGCACCGCGAGACAGACCCGGCCTACGACTTCACCAGCTTCTACTTCCGCGACACCATCCATACCAACTCCCTGACGATGGAGAACCCCTGGCTCGACGAGGCCTCCCAGATGAATCCCTACACCTATACCATCACTATCAACGCCGCCGTGGGCAAGAAGAAGGGCCTCAAGGACGGCGATATCGTCTGGGTCGAGTCCAAGAGAGGGCGTAAGGTCAAAGGTAAGTTGAAGCTCAGCGAGGGCATTCATCCCGAGGGGCTCGGCATCGCGGCCCTCTGTGGCCACTGGTCCAACGACCAGCCCATCGCCAAAGGCAAAGGCATCTTCTACAACGAATTGCTGGAAATCGACTGGGGCCACATAGATCCCATCAGCCACAGCTTAGACCTTTGCGTGAAGGTCAAGGTCTATAAGGCCTAGTGTTTAGCGTCGGTACTGCGGCTTATGGGGCCTTTTCTCGATCCGCTCTCCCATCGGCCGGGGGCGGTAGCTGTCGGCCTTGATCTGGACGATCTCGCAGACCGCCGCGTCGGACATTCTTGATCGGATGCGCTCGTCGATCGAGTTCAGGGAGCGATTGGTGGTGACGACGGTCGGCATATAGCAATTATAACGATAGTTGAGAATCTGGTAGAGCTTTTCCCCAGCCCAGGGCGTCGGGTACTCGGTTCCCAGGTCGTCGAATATCAAAAGGGGCACCGAGCGCACCCGGTCGAAAAGCTCGTCGTAGAGGATGTCGCTGGTCGGGGCAAACGCGGCGCGCAGGTGATCGAGCAGATCGGGCACGACGGTGAAAAGCGCCTGAATGCGATTGGCCAGGGCGTGGTTGGCGATAGCCGCGGCGAGGTGGGTCTTGCCGCAACCAGCGGGCCCGGTCAATACCAGCCAGCCTTGCGGGTCGAGCGCGAACTTCTTGGCGTAGCTGTATGCTTTGTCGATCCCCGGCACCTTTTGGTCGAAATTGCTGAAGGTCTTGTTCCTGAACGGATCGATCTGTGAAAAACGCTCGAGGTCAGAGAATGACCGTTCGTCCTGGTCGCGGGCGAGACATTCGCACGGGATCGGGCGACCGAAGAACGGATCGCCAAAAGGAACCTCCACGCGAAGGAAGCGCCCACCTTTGCAGATAGGGCATTCGTCCACGGGTGGAGCCTCGTCAACGCGCTTGCCCTCGGTGGTATCGACGTTGATCAGATACTCGCTTGTTATCTCGCCAATCCTTTTCATCAGATCTACCCTCTACAGCCCAGCGTTCGAGAATACGTCGAATGTATCTCCAGTTTCGTCTGTTGTATTCCACTGCCTGCCTGAAAGCATCGTCTATCCAATCCGCCGGGTAAAGCTTCTCCGCCTCCCGGAGCTCGTCAACAATGATCGGCGTGAGGAGCCCGACGTTCTGCTCATAAAGCGTGATGATATTCGGTCGTTCGACCGTAATCGCTGCCTCATGCGGCGGGCCAGTGATCTGGCCGATATCGAGCTCGCCAGAGCGCAGCTTCCGCAGCACTTCTCGCCCCTTAGCCGTATTCAGGAAGTAAAGGTCCTGGGCTTCACCGCCTGCCTCCACTGCCAGGTGCAGGAACGTCCCCCGCGCCTCGGCGAGAGCCAATGCCCGGCGAATCGAGCTCTCGTCTGCACACCCCGCCTTCTTCAGCCCGCCGATCAGCGTTGCGTCCGCCGCAAGCTCTTGCAAGGTAACATAGCGTGGGAACCCCTTCTTCTGGTGCAGAATCCAGACGACGTGCAGTGTCACCTTCAACTCGGCCAGGTCCTCTATTTGCGGAAGGACGGCGCTGAAAAACAGGTTAGGCAGGGGGGTGAACTTCATGCTCCCAGCGGGGAATCCCGCGAACCCTCTCACTAATGCCAACTCCGTGCTATTCAATAGCTCGCGACGCACCGTCGCCGACGATTGCATCTATTCATCAGGCTGACGGTA
This sequence comes from Chloroflexota bacterium, assembly GCA_016189905.1. GTDB lineage: Bacteria > Chloroflexota > UBA6077 > FW602-bin22 > JACPRP01 > JACPRP01. The sequence goes on from JACPRP010000054.1 coordinate 3,446, forward strand.
AACTTCGAGATCGCTAAACTTGGTTTGCGACGGGGAGAAACGCAAGGGGACCTGCCCGACCGGCCCGTTGCGATGCTTGGCCACCTTGATCTCCGCGATGTTTTTCTTTTCAGTGTTTGGATTGTACAGCTCTTCGCGGTGAATGAACATAACGATGTCCGCATCCTGCTCGATAGACCCACTCTCACGTAGGTCGCTCAAGACCGGAACGTGATCGGCCCGCGACTCCACGGCGCGCGACAACTGCGACAGGGCAATGACGGGCACATCAAGCTCTCGGGCGAGCCCCTTGAGTCCGCGTGAGATCTCCGACACCTCCTGCACGCGATTCTCCAAACCCCTGCCTTGCATCAGTTGCAGGTAATCGATGATTATCAACTGAAGATCGTGCTCCGCCTTCAAGCGCCGCGCCTTGGTGCGCAGCTCCATGGTGGAGATGCTGGCCGTATCGTCGATGAAAATGGGCGCCTCCGAGAGCACGCCGAAGGCCTGGCTGATGCGATGCCATTCATATTCGTCGATGTACCCGGTCCGCAGCCGTTGCGAATCCACGCTGGCTTCCATACACAGCAGGCGCTGCACGAGCTGTTCGACAGACATCTCCAGGCTGAATATCGCCACCGTCGCCTTATACTTCACGGCCGCGTTGCGCGCGATCGACAGGGCAAAGCCGGTCTTGCCGACGGCTGGGCGCCCGGCGATGATCACCAGATCGGAGGCGTGCAGCCCTCCCATCATCAAATCGAGATCGCGGAAGCCCATCGGCACGCCGACGATCTCGCCCTTGTGCTGGTGCAAGAAATCGATCTGATTGAAATACTCTTTGAGCGCAACGTGTAAGGGCACAAACTCCTGCGTGAGCCGACGCTGCGATACGGCGAAAAGGACTTGCTCGGCCTTGTCCAGAGCGTCGTCGATGTCCGGGGGCTCTTCGTAGCCAATGGCGGCGATCTGCCCGGCCGCGCCGATAAGCTTGCGCATTATCGAGCAGCGCTCCACGATGCGGCCGTAGTACTCCACGTGCACCGCCGTCGGCACGGCGTTAATCAGCGACGCCACATAAGATGCGCCGCCAACATCTTCGAGCTTGCCACGTCGCTCGAGCTCGTCGCAGATCGTAACGAAGTCCCCGGGCTCGTGCCGGTTGTAAAGCTCGAGCCGGACATCGTACAGCAGGCGGTTCTTCTCGCGGTAGAAGTCTTGCGGGTGCAGGAACGGCGCGACCTTCCCGATGGCCTCGCTATCGATGAAAAGCGCTCCCAGGACCGCTTCCTCAGCCTCTATGTTTTGGGGAACAGTCTTCTCGATTACAGTCACGGCAGAAGCTACTCCGGCTCGACGCGCACGGTGACTTCAGGCTCGATGCCCGGCCCCAGATGAACCGGTACCTTGAAGGTGCCAACGTGCTTGATCGGTTCGCGGAGCTCGACCTTCCGTCTGTCGATTGGCTGCCCGATTTGCTTTTCCAGCGCCTCGGCGACATCTACGCTGGTGATCGAACCGTACAGGCGGTGCTGCTCGCCAACCCTGGCCTTAAGAACGACCTCGGTGCTGGCGATCCGCTCGGCAAGCGCCGAGACCTCTTTAGCTTGTTTTTCCCCCTTTCGCTTGGCCGCTTCCTTTAAGCCAGCCGCTTTCTTTAGCTCGGCGGCGGTGGCCGCGACCGCGAGCTTCTTGGGTAGCAGATAGTTCCGGGCATGGCCATCCGCGACTTCCTTGATATCCCCCGTTTTACCCAGGCCTTTTACATCCTGTAACAGCAAGACCTTCACTTCTATTACCTCCAAATCACGATCACGATCAGTCCGCAAGACGCAGCATCACAATGCCTTTGCGCAAACGGGAACGACTTGGCGACGTCGTGTGGTTGCTGAACGTGGCCAGTTGAGGTGATCCCCGACAAGCACCGGCAGAGCCGCTGTTCGTCTTGCCCGGCGTTTCAGGAGAGGACCCTTCTCGCTTCCCATCGCTTGGGCGCACTGTAGACTGTTCCCAGCATCCTGGCTCGAGCGAACAGTTTGGATGTTTAGGCTATGTTCCCGTGCTTGCTTAGAGTATACAACAACGGCATCGTTAATTCTAGGGGAAAGTGAACATGTTTTTGTTTTTTCCTTGTTATCTGTCTGCCACGGTAATATAATATAAGTGCTCGTTTATGTGTAGTTCACGAGGGACGCGATGCACATGTCACTCCAAAGCTCGGTGGAATCGTCTTGCCCGTTGTTGGCCATGCGGTGGGACCGCGAGCAGCGTGGCACTTATCCCAGCGATGACAATGCCTGTTATCTGTGGGAAGAATGCGGTGTTCCGCCCGACGTGGTACAGTATTGCGCCGGGACGCTTCCCTGGCATGGGGAACGCTTCGTGCCGGTTCCGGTGGAGACACAATGGTCTATCTGTCTGACCAGCCACTACGGCAGTTGCCGTTGGCTGCGGGAGCGCCGGTGGTACACCCGCGAGACGGCGCTGGTGTGCCCGCTGCTCGGCTCGCGTGCTGACCGGCAGCACAAGTACCTTTACTCTTGCACCCTGAACGTTTGCCACGCGCGGGGGCTTAGCGTCGAGAATGAACCGGGCAAGCACAAAGCGCTACGTTTTCTCGACATCAGAAGGGCGCTCACCAGCAGAAGGGTAGGAAGCGGAGCACCGATCTCTGCCGAGCGTCAGCACGCGATCTGCCTCACTAACCGCTACGCTCAATGCGAACGCTACGTGGATAATCTGCCCGGACCCTGATTCGCCGTTTCAAGTCTGAGTAATTTTCGCATCGGTTTCCGTCTGAAGTCGTCGATGTGATGCAACGGAGCGCTCTGACTTCGTCAAGCCGCCACGATCGCTCTCATTCGCGAGATCTTCTCTTCTGATCGGGAGAATTCCGGCCGCACCTGATCGAGCCACTTGCGGCCGGAATTTCCCGTTCATCCGACGTAGTTCACGCGATCCGGCATGGAGGGTCTTTCGCCTGGTCGGATAACCAGGCGAAAGACCCTCCATGCGCCCAGCCATGGGCCTGAGCCGGTGACCAGTGCAACGCTAGACTCACTGCACTATAATCCGGATGTGGGCCGACGGCGGCTCAGCAAGCTGAGCGGAGGAGGGGATTCACAGCCAGGTCCGGCGATGTTATCATTGCCCCCCGAAGGAATACCCATTCGGGAGATCAACGCGATCAACTCTGGCGGTCTCCGAACCCCGGTGCCCTGGACCACAGCACGGTCCGATGGGAGCGCGTCCACGAGTTTAGTAAAGGCGCTGACGTGCGTCTAGTGGCCGCTGGCGGGGGCTCCAACGGGCGCATGCTGTACGGCACCCTCGGCTACCGGCCAGAAGGAAGATTGGGAGGTTCCCAATGGGGCGATGCTGGCGACGATCCGGTACTCATCCGGTCCCTCGACGGGGGCCAGGCCTGGGAGGGCCTCTTAGTTGAATGAGCGGGCTTAAGTATAAGGGTCGGCGGCTTAGGAAGGAGACGAAGCCGTGAAATACTTGATCTGGTTAGCGATGGCTATAGCCTTACTCGGCACCTCCTGCGCCTTACAGTCAGGCGCGCAATCCACTGTCTCGGCGGGAGCTGCGACACCAAACTTAACCGCCGCGCCTGGCGCACTAACCATCGTGCCAACGATAGCTGAGACGGCGACTCCCTCGACCACCACGCCGAGCACCTTCGGCTCATATGATGACCCGCACGACTTCCGCTCCTTCGCCGCTCGATTGGACGCGGCCATACAGACGGCCGACGTAAGATTTTTTCTCGACAACGTCGCATTCGAGGACCTGAAATGCGAGGTCGACTTCCCAGCCACGTCGAAGCCCTGCGCTGGCAAGGCACGGGGGACGTTAGTTCAAGGTATTGTCGCGGGAGTCTGGGCATCCGAGGGTTTCGGGCTGGATGCCGACGGTTATGATGCCTTCATAAGGGAGTTCCTCACGAAGACTGACGCCAGCGCCTTCGACGCATATGGCGACCCTCGGCCTCGGCTCTATGCCTATGGCATCTTCAAGCCAGAGCACAGGGGGTCGGAATTGACCAGGGAAACGGTGCAGGCTTTCGCCACCCGCGTGACGTCCGAGTCGGGGGTAAAGATCCCTGGTCCGGGCAGAAGCGTGCTGATCGTCCACGTCAGCTTCGACGGGCAACGCTGGAGGATCGTCAGGCTGACCGTCACTCCGCCATTGCAGCAATACCCACCCTCCGCGGCGCTCCTGGATCCTTCTCGTCCGGAAGCAAAGGAAATGCTCCAGTACTGGAGGCGTTGGGAGCCGTCGCCAGGCCTCGCTCCAACGAAGACGGCCGCACCCGTGAGAACGGCAACGGTGAAACCGTCCAGTGTCCTTGAGAATTCGGTCGTCACGCCAGAGGCGGATCGATGGAAACTGTTCTCCAGCCGAGAGCACGGCTTCGAGTTCCGATATCCTGAATCTTGCAGAGTAGCCGAGTTGGATAATTCTTTCAATGTAGGGGGGCGCATCGAGCTGACCATCCTTGACGCCGAGGGGTTGGAGCTCAGTGAGTATGTGGACAGGTTTGCCGAAAACAGGGCAAGGAATGGTGACTGGATGGTCGAATCGATCAGAGGTGAGTTCCTGGCCGGGCAAGCGGCGATGACCGTCGATTATAGATTCGGTGGTCCGAAGAGATTTGGGACCGCGACGTTTACGCTCAGAAACGGTAACGTTTTCATCTGGAGCTTGACTGCAGGTGGTTTTACGTGCGACGAACCGAACGTCTACGGTCCCATAGTATCGAGCTTTCGGTTTGTGAGGTGAAGGACTGCAATCAGATATGGGACAATCACGAGATAGTGGCAGGCAGTTTCAGGGATAGTATTTTCCGCCGAGATATTGTAAAATACCGCTATGTTCGATGATCTGTCAAACAATCTGTCCCCCGAGCTTGCCACCTTTGTTTTGGCGATGCTTCCCGTTACTGAATTGAGAGGGGCTATTCCTCTGGCCATTTTCAGGCTGGGTCTCCCACCGATGGAGGCGTTCCTATGGTCTGTCCTGGGAAACAGCCTGGCCGGGGCTCTGGTGGCAGCTTTTCTCGATCCTGTCTCCAGGGTGTTACGACAATTTTACATTTTTGATCGATTCTTTATGTGGCTCTTCGAGAGAACCAGGCGAAGGCACTCCAAGAACTTCGAAAAGTACCAGAGTCTCGCCCTCCTTCTTTTCGTCGCCATCCCCTTACCGATGACAGGGGCCTGGAGCGGAGCCGCCGCGGCTTTTGTCTTTGGGATCAAGAAGAGGTCGGCTATCCCTATCATCGCCCTTGGCGTCTTCATGGCCGGGGTCATCGTTACGTTGGTCTCCACCGGGGCCATCCAACTCGGTGGCTTTTTGGCCAGCTTGTTTGCTCCCAGTTCTCGCTAGAGCGTTCTCCTAAGCGCTACTATCGCATCAAAGGCGCGCGGGATACCGAAGGCTTATAGCAGTTTGCATTTTGATGTGGCTACATTGCATACGCTCGGTATATCGGTGGCTGCTCCGCTAGCCAAAACCCTTTGCAAACTGCTATAGGTCTGGGCCTCTATATCAGCAAGATGCTGGTCGAGGCGCAGGGTGATAGAATATGGGAGAGTGGGAAGGCCATTCCGCGAATCTGCCGCTACTGCTCCAGGTCAGCTCCCGCGGAATCGCTTCACTAGCTGTTTGGCGGCCGTGCGAGGGTCGATGCGCCGGTCGAGGATGGCGCGGGTGACGTTGGCGATCTCCGCCGCGCCGAGCTGCCGCCACAGCTCCGCGACGAACTCCTCCCTGGCCACCTCGAGCAGCTCCCTCAGGGTATTGTCCTCCAGCCGCCGCGCCAGCTCGCCCGACCCTTGCAGATGCTCCAGATGGCGGGACAGAGCGTCCGTCAGTTCTGGGATGCCTTGCCCCGAGGTGGCGACCGTTTTCAAGACCGGCGGGACCCAGGCACGGGGCTGGCCGTTCATCGCCAGCATCGCCTCGAGCTCGACAACTACCCGATCGACGCCGCTTCTGTCGGCCTTGTTGACGACAAACACGTCGGCGATCTCGAGGATGCCGGCCTTGATCATCTGGATCTCATCCCCCATGCCCGGCACCTCGACGACGACCGTCGTGTGCGCCGACCGCGCGATGTTCACCTCGCCCTGGCCGGCACCCACCGTCTCCACGAGGATCACCTGGCAGCCGAAGGCGTCGAGGACCTTGACCGCGTCTCCCGTCGCGCGCGCCAATCCCCCGAGCTTACCTCGGCTCGCCATGCTGCGAATGAAAACGCCCGGATCGCTGCCGATATCCTGCATACGAACGCGGTCCCCAAGGATGGCGCCGCCTGTAAACGGACTGGTCGGGTCGACGGCGATGATGCCAACCGTCGCGCCGCACGCCCGGAACGCGCGAGCCAGCTCTTTGACGAGCGTGCTCTTGCCGCTGCCAGGCGGACCCGTGACGCCGACGATGTGCGCCCGGCCGGTATGTGGATGGATATGCCGCAGCTCGAGCTCGACGCCGTCGGCGTCGTTTTCGATCAACGTGATCAGCCTGGCGGCGGCCCGGCGGTCACCATTCAGCAAACGCTGCGCTAAGTCCAATTGCCGGGCTCCTGATCCCGTTCTTGCCGAACGTTGGCGATGACATAATCCACGATCGTGCCGGTCGGCGTGCCCGGCCCAAACACCATGGCGATTCCCGCGTCCTTGACCAGAGGCACATCCTCGTCGGGGATGATGCCGCCCGCGATCACCAGCACATCGTCCAGCCCCTGATCACGGATCAGCTCGCCGATTCGCGAAAACAGCGGCAGGTGCGCCCCGGATAGCGCGCTCAGGCCGATGACGTCGACGTCCTCTTGCAGCGCCGCCTCGACGATCATCTCCGGCGTCTGCCGGAGCCCGCTGTAGATGACTTCCATGCCGGCGTCGCGCAGCGCCCGCGCCACCACCTTCGCGCCCCGGTCGTGGCCGTCGAGGCCCGGCTTGGCAACCAGAACCCTGATCTTTCTTTGCTCTTTCAACTTGAGCTCCTTCGATTCCGTAGTGGCCGACCGCCTCCTTATAGCAGTTTGCATTTTGATATGGCTGCCCGTAGCGCGGGGGCTCGTCCCCCGCCCCGCCCAGCGGGGGACGAGCCCCCGCGCTACATTGCATACGCTCGATATATCGGTGGCTGCTCCGCTAGCCAAAATACTTTGCAAAATGCTATCGTGGCCGACCGCTATGTCGGCCAGAGGGGACCTCCCTGGCA
>JACPRP010000057.1 GCA_016189905.1 Chloroflexota bacterium
CTACCGTACTGCGCTCACCGGAGGACGCCGGGCTTGGCTTGTCTGTGAGCCAGAAGCTGGCTCAGATGATTGGAGGCAAGATAAGCCTCACCAGCGTTTACGGCCGAGGCAGCACCTTCACGCTGAGCCTGTTATGATCGTCAAGCAAACGCGGTTCCAAATTCTTATGAATCACATACATCTCAAAGGAGGGAGTTGCCATGTCAGTTGATTGCCTGCTCAAGAACGCCAGGCTGGTGGTGCCCCGTCAGGGCATCGTCGAGGCTTCTGTCGGGATCAAGGACGGGGTTATCGCGGCGATCTACCGCGGGAGCGACGCCGATATGCCCTCGGCTCAGGGGGCGAAGGTTATCGACGTCGGCGGCCGCTACGTGCTGCCCGGCGGCATCGAGGCGCACTCACACATCGGGCGCCGCTCCTGGACCGACGAGTTTCGTCGGGAGACCGGGGCCGCCGCAAAAGGTGGAATCACGACCTTCTTTAACTTCCTGGGTCGAACCGACAGCTACGGCAACCACTTCGACCAGATCGACAAGGCCGGCCAGGAATGCTCCTATGTCGATTTTGCCCTTCACTTTGGCATCATGTCCAACGTGCACCTCACCGAGATGGAGGAGTATGTCGCTAAATACGGCGTGAGGTCGTTTAAGTTCTACATGGCGTACAAAGGCGAAGAAGGGAAGACCATCGGCGTCGAGGGGTGTGACGACGGCCTGCTGTTCGACGGCTTTGCCCAGATAGCCGCGCTGGACAAAGGCGTGGCCTGCGTGCACGCCGAGAATATCGAGGTCGCGTGGCGATTCAAAGACAGGCTCGTAGCACAGGGAAGGGATGATCTGGCGGCGTACTCTGAATCTCGTCCCAACTTTTGCGAGGCCGAAAACGTCCATCGAGCCTATTACTTCGGCCAGGTTACCGGCTGCCCGGTCTATGTCGTCCATCTGAGCACAAGGGAAGGTCTGGACGCGGTGCGAGAGTGGAAGCAGAAGTTTGCGGCGGCCTATGTGGAGACCTGCCCGCACTATTTGACCCACACAATGGACACGCCGCTAGGGAAGATAGCCAAGGTCAACCCGCCGCTGCGCACCGAGGCGGATAACGAAGCGCTGTGGGGCGGGCTGTTGGATGGGACCATCGACACCGTGGCCTCTGACCACGTGGCCGCGATGAAACAGACCAAGCTGGGGAGCATCTGGGAGACCCCGCCCGGGTTCCAGGGCACCTCGACTATACTCCCCGTGCTATTGAGCGAAGGGGTCAACAAGCGTGGGCTGAGCATACAGAGGGTCGCGGAGCTTACCTCCTACAACGCGGCGAGGATTTTCAATCTTTACCCCAGAAAAGGCACCATCCAGGTCGGCTCCGACGCGGATTTCACCGTCATCGACCTGAACCTCGAGAAAGCCGTGAGGGCCGAAGAGATCGGCTCCTTCTCGGATTACACTGTCTACGAGGGACAGGTGTTCAAGGGCTGGCCGGTGCTCACGATGGTCCGCGGCGAGGTCGTCATGCAGGATGGCCAGATAGTCGGTCGCGAGGGCCACGGGCGGTATCTGCACCGGTAATATTATGTGCCTATCTCTTCCAGCGTGCGGCCCTTCGTCTCTTCGCCGAGGATGCCAACGCCTAACGCGCCGATGAGAAGCACGATCGCGAACATCACGAAGACCGCCTGGAATCCCGCGCTCCAGGAGCTAACCAGCAACGCCACGGCCGCCGGGACGATGACGGTTCCCATCCGCCCGAAGGCCGAGGCCGAGCCCGCACCGGTCCCGCGCACCCTTGTGGGGAATAACTCGGCGGTATATCCCACCATTACGCCGAACGCGGCGAGGTTGGTGGTAGACACCACGCTGCCCCAGATGAGAATCTCGACGGGCGAGGTCGCGTTGCCAAACATGTATGCCGCCACACCACAGATGAAGAGCGCGGGAACGATCACGGCTTTGCGGCCGATGACGTCCACCAGAAACGAGGCGACGACGATGCCCGGAATCTGCACGCTTGTGAAGACCAGCATATACTCCAGGGTGCGCATTATCCCTACCCCGCTGGCGGTCATCAGCGTCGGCCACCAGATGAAGATGCCGTAGTAAGTGTAGAGGAGAACGAACCAGAGCAGCCAGGTGCAGGCCGCCCGCTTTAGCAGCGGTCCCGACAACAGCTCACCCAGACTCGCTAAAAGGCCCTTGTTCGCGTGAGGCTGCTGCTGCATCAAATGGTCGTAACTCAGGCCGTATTTCTGCCTGATCTGCTCGACGAATAACCGCACCTCGTTATGTCTGCCCTGTGACATCAAATAGCGCGGCGACTCGGGCATAAACCGTCTCTGCATGGCAACCCAGATCAGGGGGATGGCGCCGAAAATAAAGACCCCGCGCCAGCCGAAGCCAGGCACCAGGATGATGGATGCCAGCGTCGCCGCCAACGACCCGCCGATCCAGAACAGCTCGAGCAGAACAGAGAGCCGTCCCCGATATTTTGCCGGCGCGAACTCGCCGACGAAGGTGCCGGTAACCGGGGCGACGGCGCCGATTCCGAGGCCGGCGAGAAACTGAAAGGCCGCTAGGGAAACGTAATCCCATGAAATCGCACCGAGAGCCGTGCCTATCGCGGTCAGGATCAGGCTGAGCTGGAGCGCATAACGGCGGCCGATGCGATCGGCCGCATTGCCGACGAAAATGCCTCCGATGAGCGTGCCCACACCCGACGCTATTATGATCGTCGCGATCTGAGTGGGACCCAGGCCCCACGCTGGCACGAGCTGTGGCAGTGCGAAACTAAGAACGCCGATATCCAGCGAGATGAGCAGCAGATGCAGACCGCCGACAAACTCAATCTTCCAATGGAATCGGGTGATGGACTCTTTCGTGCTTACCGCTTCCAAGTTTATCCTCCAATCCCCACCTTTGTAGGGCACGACTCAGTGAGATTCCGAGAGAGAGCACCGGCACATCGACCAGCAGCGGACGGGGTCGGCGGGGAGGCCGACCCCTACATCCGAGGGCCGATGTTACAGGCTAGCCGATCAGTTCTTGCCCAGCCTCTTCAATGCGTAGTCTACGTACTGGTTATCGATGATCTTGCTGACATCCACCGGTTGCGTGATGTAGCCCTTATCGGTCAGCCACTTCACGTCGTCGGTGATCGTCTTGGCGTTGGCATAGCCATTAGAGCTGAGGCCCGGCGGGGTCATGCGCTCAAAAAGGGTCGCGTCCGTCAGCTTGAGGGCTTTGTTCATAATCGAGACCATCTCTTGCTTGTTCTTGCCTGCCCTGAACGCCTCGTCGTAATACCGCAGTCCGCGAACATAAGCCACCATGAACCTATTGGCTGCCGGCAGGTTCGCGGCGAACTTGGGAGAGTACATCAGAGTAGCTATCTGCTGGTCGGGATAGATCTCATCGCTGGGCTTCCATTTGACGATGACGTTGTTTTCGAGGCCGCGGATGATGTTAGGCTCGATGAAAGAGGCCGCGTCGATGGCCTTGTTGTTCAGCGCCACCAGCATATCAGGCATCGACGGGATTATCTCGATCTTGACGTCGTTGCGGGTCAGGCCGATCTTGTCCAGCACCTTATCTATCTGGATGTCGGCCATATTACCCGTCCCGTTGTTGGCGATGGTCTTCCCCTTGATGTCGGCGTCCGTCTTGAAGGCCCCGCTATCCACGAGGTCTTTGCGGAGAACCAGGCCCATGAAGCCAAAGCCCTTGGGGACGCTGCCCTTATCCGCCACGATCTTAACCGGGATGTCTCTATTGAAGGCGTTGAACAGACCGGCGCTCAATATGCCACCGCCCACATCCAACTGGCTGGTCGAAAGGGGCGCTGTCATCTGGGCACCGGTGGCGAACGGCACCAGCTCTATGTCGAGGCCCTCTTCTTTAAAGAAACCCTTCTCCATGGCGATGTAAATGCCCGCATCGGATGGCGACCCGATAGCCCCCACCGTCACCTTGACCGGCGGCGAGAGGGGAGGGTCCTGCAGTGCGGCAGGCTTCGTCGGGGCCGCCGGGGCCGTGGCTTTCGGCTGCGCGGCGGGGGTGGCAGCGGCAGGCGCAGGCGTTGCCGCCTTCGGCTGTGTCTGTAGCTTAGGCTGCGGCGTGGGTGTTGGCGTCGGCGCAGCCTGCTGGCAGGCGGCGACAGCCAGAATGCTCGCGAGCAACAAGATCAAGGCCGAGATCGATACCGTCTTCTTCACGCCAGACATCGCAATTCCTCCTTCATTCTTCCAATAGACATCGGCTTTAGTTGCCACTCGAATTATCGGTGCAGCATCATTCGTTTCGCCTTTGCCACGAGATGCTGGAGATTGCTATGCGCCGGGGGTATAAAATGGATTCAGCTCGATCTGCTCGATGAAATCGGCCACCTGATCCCTGACGGGAAAGTTCAGTATCCCTAACCACATACAAGGCGTCCCTGGCTCGAGGTTGAAGTGTTGATGCTCGACGCCCCCGGGCTTCACCGGCAGGAGGATGAGATCGCCCTTTTTCCAGTCCATCCGCACGCCGTCGACGACGGTGTAGCCGCGACCCTCGAGCACGAAGATGGCCAGGCCACCCTGGTGGCGATGTTTGCCGGTCTGCACGATCAGATGCTGCTCGAACATGCTCCAGTCCTGCAGGGCGGTATCTTTCCACACATACGGGTGCAAAATGAACTTGCTCCTGCCCTGTCGGGTGATGCGCACCTGGCGCTCGTTAGCTTTGACCAGCAGCTTGCCAGTGTCCTGGAGTTCCTTGAACTCCCGGCGCCCCTTGACGTCCATGTCGTACACGCTGGGGGTCGGATTGGGCTCGCGTTCTTTCGTTCTCGTTCTGTCTACCATTTCATTCCTCCGTAAGAATACACCGTGCGAGGCTATTCTGGTTTGAGCCTTCCATTCCGCAGTTGTTTGCGTAAGGATTCCGTCTCCTGGATGTTCGGCTTGCCTGTGCATCCATCTAGCGCGACGCCATAAAACCTCTCGGCGGCCAGACGGGAAACCAGTCCCGTGGCGACATCGTCCGCTACACGGTCAAGATCTCGCTCCAACGGGTCCCCATACCCACCGCCGCCATCGCGTCTCGGCGAAATTATGTCATATTCATACATTGGTCCCGACGGGCTGCAGGCAGGCATCAGAACGTGCTGCGCTTCCAGTCGGTCGATCTCATCGAAGCTCACGACCGACTGCCCCTGCTTCCACAGCTCTGTGATGTTACTGTTCCTGGCCACCCTCACCTCCTTGATAGAGGCGGGGTAACCGCCACAGATGCCGCGATTCACCGGCGATCGTCGTCCACTCCCCTGAAGGCCGACCTCCAGGCTCCTGGCGCCGTAGACCGCGTACACCATCTCGATGCCTGTCCCACCCCTGAACCTGCCTGGCCCGCCAGAATCGCTCGCCTGGCATCTGCTAAGGTACAAGAAGGGGAGACCGCTCTCCAGGACTTCGACATCGGCAATGTTCGAGGTGGGATTCATCATCTCACCGCCGGTGTCGACCCCGTCGCGGTAGGGCGTTGCGCCAAGCCCGGAGGCAAAGCCTTCCAGAATCTGGCCGGCTGCGCGCTCGCCGTGCTGATTGATCCCCCCGAAGCTGACGCTGGGCCCCGAAGCCCCTCGCCAGACGGAATTGACCTCGTCGATGTGATCGGCGGCGAGCAGCATTCTGGCGATGCAGGCGTGGGCAGTTGCCGTGACCATGTTTCCCGCCGAAACCACGCCACGAGAAACCGCGGCCGGATAGCGGCAGTTCACGACCGTCCCCTCCGGCGCGATCAGCATCACCGGCCTGAGCATGCCCCCGTTCCAGGAGACGTTCCAGAATAGCTGGCTGGCCAGCACGACGAACAGACTGCCCCATGTGGCCGGCAGCGTCGAGTTCAGGGAGCCGGCGTTCTGCGGACTGGAGCCGGTGTAGTCGAAGATTATCTTGTCGCCCTTCTTCGTCATGGTACAGACGACCCGATAGGGTTTTTCACCCAGGCCATCGGTATCGCCGTACAGGCGTGAACGCCAGACGCCATCGGGCAGGGAGAGAAGCCTGGCGCGCACCATCTTCTCCGAGTCCTCGATGATCCGTGCATTAGCAGCCTCGACGAACTCCAGCCCATACTTCTCGATCAGACTCATCAACCGCTTCGCGCACACGTTGTTCGCGGCTATCTTCGCCTTGGTATCCAGGCCAACCAGGTGCGGATCACGCGAGTGGCCGCAGACGGTGTTGAACACGTCGGGGCGGAATTTGCCCGCCTCGACGATCTTCAGCCCCTTAAAGGCCACGCCCTCCTGCCAGATGTTCGTCGCGTGGCCGGGCATCCCGCCCGGGGATATCGCCCCGGTCTCGGGGGTGTGCATGAAACTGCCGCACCAGGCGATGCGTCTGCCGTCGTAGAAGATCGGCTTGATGATGATGTGGTCGCACAGGTGCTGGCCGCCGATGTAAGGATCGTTGAACAGCAACTGATCGCCGTCGTAAATGCCGGGATCGTCCTCGTACCACTCGATGGCCTTGAGCACGAAGTCCCGCGCTCCGGTGCAGTGCAGCAAGATGCCCGAGGCGGTCAGAACCGGCGTGCCGTCAGACATATAGAAGGAGCAGAGGGTTTCGCCCCCCTCGGCGACCATCGCCGAGCCGGTGACGCGGCGAATGGTGATTCGGCCTTCTTCGAGGATGTTGTAAAGGCGATGGCTGTAGATCTCGTACTTGATGGGATCCAGGCTTCGACTGCTATCCGCTTGCGCCACGCCCTGTGTCCTCCCTATAGTCTATCCGACTTAAGAGCCGTCGTCCTGACTGGAGGCAGTATACTCCATCGCATCCGGGCCTGCAAGAGGTTCGGCTGCTGCTGAAGCGTGCGCAAGATCACGAAAACTGGATAGGAGGTCTGTTGGGGCTAACAACGGATGGGCAACGGATCCCTTCCAGGATGGCCGCACCCTTTTGTAAGATGGAAAGGGCGCGGCCGAAAACGGATGGGCTGTCGCAACGATGTAAGAGCTTGTTTTGAAAACACTCATGCTGCCCGCGATTGCTGGTATTTTTGTGGCCTCACGTAACCCTCAACCTTGCCTTGTTTGTAGCCCTCGTCGCCAGCTTAAGGCCGCTGCTATACATCAGAATCAGGATAGACCTTCACGCGCTCGCAGGCGTCGGCGGAGCCAGAGATCATGTCGACGTGATCCATATCGAGGGGAAGAAGACTGTTGAAATGCGCACCTTTTCCTTTTGCGATGGGCTTGCCATCCGACCACGCCCCGAAGACACCCGCTATCGCCACCACCTCGGGGTGAACGCACTCCGTCACTTTGAGCTTGCCCTTCACCCTGCGCCGCTCGGGCGTCTCCACCCAGACGTCGGCGCCGTCCTTTAGCCCCAGCCTGCGGGCCGTAGCGGAGTTCATCATTATCTTCTGGGCGTAAGGATGCCGTTCGGTGATCTCGGATAACCAGGGATTCTGGGGGGTGATAGAATACTGGTGGAAGGGCAGCGTGTAGTTGACTACGAACAGGTCATAACCTCCAGCCTTTGGCTCGAAGGCCGAACAGGGCATCCATTCCATAAGCGGCGTGTAGTCACGGGTATCCCACGCGAGGTCCATCGCTTTGGTGATCTGCTCCACGTAATCTCTGGCCGCCAGAAAATGCTCGAAGTAGAGCGGAATCCTCTGGTGTACGACCAGCGTAGGGTAGTCGTGCTCCACTTTCCGCTTCACCTTGTGGTGGCCGTGCTCGCGGAACCAGTCGAGTCCCATATTGTCGTCGCCCATTTTTGCTTTGATATAGGCGTCGGAAAGCTCCGCGAAGCTGTATTTTCGTCGCCGGTCCAACTTAAGGGGCTTGCGGCCACGAATGAAAGTCGTGAGCACGGTATTGTAGTCTTCCAAAAAGCCCGCCCTGTCCGCCAACTCGATTAGCAGGTCGAGCCAGTGCGGCGCCTTGAAGGGAGGCGTAGACGTTGGCTGCCTCAGACCCCAGTACCAGTAGCCGCTGGTGGGGCATTGACTCGTGTAGGGTTCGTTGGGATTCGGATCGAATCTCTCGAGGTGATGGGCATCGGGAAAGACGATGTCGGCGAATTGCGCTGTCTCGTCCAGGTAGTTCGCAAAAGAGACCATAAAGCCCACTTTCTTCAAGGCTTTGGCGGTCTCCTCGGGCGCTATCGTGGTCATCATTACGTTGCAGCGGCACTGAACGAGCATGTCGAGCGGGGGAAGGCCGAACTTCTCGTGGTCGCGGTAGCCGAGCGCGAGGGGGACGCTGGTGGCGAAGGCTATCGGGAAAAGGGATTCAAGGCCGTGCGCTTTCGGTGGCTCGGGCCTGGTGGAAAGGAAATGGTACGGCGGCCTATTCCGCTGGACCTCTCTGGCGGCGACCAGCAAGCCGTCGGGACTCTCCCCTGTCTCCCACCAGGGGCCCACTGGATTGATGCCAAAATGCCCTCCAGGCGCATAAACGTTCCCTATCACTATGTTCAAGAGCTGAATCGCCAGCGCGTGATGGGTCGAATGTTTGTGAGAGTAGGCGCCACGATACATGTGCACCGCGGCCGGTCGGTATGGTAGCTGCTTTCCCTCCACCACGATAGTCGCTCCGATCGATGCCGCCTCCGCGTATTCGCGGGCTATTCTCCGAATAGTCTGGGCGGGGATAGTTGTTATCTTGCTGGCCATTTCGGGCGAGTATTTCGTGACGTGCTCTTTGAGCACCTGGAAGGCCGGCCGACACGCGAGGCCACGGACGGTGTACTGTCCCAGAATAGCCATCTGCGCCACGTCGGACGCGTCGTAAGGTCTGGCAATACCACCCACAGTAGCCCACACCAGCGGCTTGCCACTCGCCTCATCCCGAACATAGCGCCCATCGGAACCGACCAGGTAGGGACCGTTGGTGCGTTTCTCAATGAACTCTTTATCGTAGATGCCCGCTTCATTGAGGATGACGTTCAGCATTGCCAGAGCCAGCGCCCCATCGGTACCAGGCCTGATGGGTACCCATTCGTCGGCTTTGCTGCCGGCGTGAGCGCAGACCGGGTCCACGACCACCAGGCGCATCCCCCGCACCCTGGCGTCAGCCATCTCTTGCGTGCTCCGGTTGGGGCCGTGGCCGACGCCAAACCCCAACTGGCTGCCAAAAAGAATGACGTAGTTACATTGCTTTATATCCACCTGCATATGGAAAGTGGCATTGGTAAGATACGTGGCCAGGTGAAGGCCGGCGCCGCAGAAGTAGCCGGCGGCATTCCAGGCGAGGTTGTGCGTGCCGAAGGCGATGCCCCAGGAGTTCACGAAGGGAAAAGCCTGGGTGTCGAAGTTGCACAGCCCCAGCCCGGAGGGATTCTTCTGCCTCGTCTTCTTGAGCTTCTCGGCGACGAGGTCGAGCGCTTCCTCCCAGCCTATCTCCACCCAGCCGGGGTCGACTCCTATGCCCTTCTCGAGATTGGTGCGCCGTAACGGGGCCTTGACACGATTGGGGTCGTAAAGGGTGATGAGAGCCGCGTTGCCCTTGGCGCAAACCCGTCCCAGGTTGTGCGGGAAATCGGGGTCTCCTTCAATTTTTACCACCGTGCCATTGACGCGGTGGACCCTGATCGCACACGCGCTGTAACACTGGCCACAGGCGCTGTTGATCCAGACGTCTTCACCGCTCCCTACCCGGGGACTCCCTGTCAGCTCATTTGCCTCAGCGTCCATGCTTCAAAGTCTCCTCTCGCTAAAAAGAGAAGTGAATTGCCCATCGACCTGCTCGGTTGATGGCCTCCATGGCAAGGAGGATTTACAGCGTGGGCAAGGGCCTTGCCAACATCCCCATTTTAGGAATCTGGCGCGAGCTTAGTAGTAGATCGGCGTTGGAATCCGTCGCTCGTAGTCCGGCGTTACGTAGATTGCCTCGACCGCGCAGTTTATCTCGCACAGGAGGCAGGCCTGGCAATCCCGAAGATACTTGATGTATGGCCGGTCGGTTGCCTTATCGAACCTGAGTACGTCCAAGGGACAGGCCTCCACGCAGGCCCCGCATCCATTACAAATGTCCAGGTCTATCTTCCTGATGCCCATTCTTCCTAATCCTCCACCGCGGTCGTGTATCCCAGCTCTTTCACCCTTTTCCAGAAAGGATGCAGGTACTTCTCCCTCTTGGGCTGCAGCTTGTACTTCTCGACGGGAACCTCTTCTGACCACACCTTCATTTTGCCATTGTCGTTCTTGAGGAGCACGTATCTTAACCAGTTTATGTTGTCCAGATCCTGGTAGTCCTCTCGGAGGCAGCCCAGCCTGCTCTCCTTCCGTTCCAGAGCGGATCTGACCAGCATCTCGGCCCCCAACGCCATGCTTCTGGCTTCGTTTGCCAGCATCATATAGTGGGAGTCATAGGCGTAGAGCTTCGGGATGATGGTATCTTTGATCCGCTCCACCTCCTCGAGGGCCTTCTTCAGCCTTTTCTCGTGCCGGATTATGCTAACGTGATATGGATGGATGGCCTCTTGAATGGCCAGGATAGCGTGATCGGGCTCGATACCATCGTCTCTCTTTATTGGAGCCATGCTCGATTCTCGAAGCGCTTCCGCTTGCTGCCAGTCGATCTTTACATCGCCAATTTGAGACGCTTTTTCAGCCGCGTAGGCGCCGCTTATTACCCCACTGACGGCGGCCCCTGATAGGCCACTGCTGCCTTTTTGAGACGTGGCGTCCCCAATGGCGAAAAGCCCTGACAGGTTGCGGGACTCGTAGTTGCGATCGGTGACGATGCCGCAAGGCATTGGCCGTGGGCCCTCGGGCGAATACTCGATCAGCTCCACAAATCTGTTCCCTTTGAGCACGCCTACCCTCTCGTATTTCGTCATGGCGTAAGGGATGGCCTTCCACAAGGTCTCTATTTTCTCCGGGGTGAAGTGCCGCATGTCCAGGTAGATCGGGGGAGCACGGTGCTCCATACGCTCGACGCACATAGAAGGAGAGAGCCAAACGAAGGGCGCCCGTTCCGCTAGCTCGGGGTGATACTTTGGCATGAACCTTTCCCCCCTGGCGTTGAGAAAATGCCCGCCAAGGCCAACGTAAAGGTTGTTGCCAGGTCCAAACTCCATTCTTGCCCCGTAGGTGTTGTGCTGTGTGGAGTCGAAGCCTCCCAGCTCAGCCCCCGCCCTGTAAGCCATAGCATAGCCATCGCCGGTATCGTTTCTGTGCCCTGGTTGGATGGTCTTGAAGCGGGTCATTCCCGTTGCGATCACGGTCACCTTCGACCGAAACACGTGGAAACCTCCGCTCCGCACGCCGATGCCTACCGCCCCCACAACGGCTTCCTCGTTGCCCAGAAGGTCGGTCACGGCGACGCGGTCGATGAATTTCACCCCGATTCTTCTGGCATAGTCATTCAACGCGTTCATCATAGGAACGCCGCCGTCTTCCAGGAGCATTCCGTTGGCCTGGCCACGGCTCAACGGGCGTTTGTAGTCCCCATCGGCGTTCTTGACGAACTTAACCCCCCATCGTTCCAGGTTTCTGAAGGTCACCCCGGCCCAATTCAGGTTGTCCTCGATTTTCTCCTGGTCACAGAGATAATCCGCGTCTTCGACCCTGAACTTGAAATAATGGTCAAAATCATCACTTTCGGGAAGGAATCCCTCGTAGCGACCTCCGACCAATGCGCTGGGTCCTGTCTTGCCAGCCTGCGCTTTCTCCACCAGCGTTACGTTCAGGTTGGGCGCCTTCTCTTTAGCTGTGATGGCGAAAGTATGGCCGCCAATGCCACCCCCGATGACCAGTATGTCGGTATCTACTACATTATCCCGCGTCTGTTCTTCCATTTTGTCAATTCCTTTGTCTTATATATTGGTCATCCTACTTCTGATACTTACCGAGCCTGGCAATCGCATATTCCACAAACTGCAAGTCAATCACCTTATTGAGGTCTGGCTTCTCTTTCAGAAACCCTTGCTCCACATAGCTCTTCAAATCCTCGTTCATCGACTCTATGTTCAGTTGTCCGTCGGGGTTAAGTCCGGCGTAAGCCATCTTATCAAAGAGAGCGCTGTCCTTTATGGCGGCAGACTCTTGCAGAATGGGCACTATTTCGTTCCAACCCTTCTTTTTATTAAGCCCATCGTTGAAGTCGCGGACACCTCTCAAATAGGCAAGCATGAATTTATTAGCCGCTTCTGTCTTCGCAAACTTGGGCGAATAGAACAGCCCGGAAATCTGGTGGTTGGGGCTAAATTCATCGAAACCTTTCCACCGGACGAAGATGCCCTGGTTTATCCCAACAGTAGCCAGGGGCTCGATCTGGACGGCAGCATCAATGCTCTTGTTCCCCATGGCGACGTTCATTTCGGGAAAAGCAAGATCAACGGTCTTAATATCGCTCAAGCTCAACCCTGCTGCCTTTAAGACTCTGAGGAAGATGCTGGACCCGGCAGAGCCAGTTTCGATCGCATTCACCGCGACGGTCTTGCCTTTCAGGTCTCGTACTTCCTTGATGTCTCCGGCGATGTCTTTGCGCACCATAAGCGACATAAAAGGCTGGCCCGGAGCAAGGTGGGACTTGTCGGCGACGATCTTGATGGGCACATCCCGCATCGTGGCGTTGTAAAACCCCGGGGTGGCGGCGATACCCGCGACATCCACCTCGCCGGTAGCCATCGAGCCTATGACGTCGACCCCTCCCTTTACCACGAACTTCTCGACCTTGATTCCTTCCTGTTCGAGGTATCCCCTCGCTTCCGCGATGGCGATGCCCGCATCAGAAACGGCCGCGGAGGTAGCTACCACTACCGTTGCCGGCGCGGCTGTCGGTTTCGGCTGAGCTGCCGGTTTGCTCTCCTGCGCAACCGGTTTCTGAGCCGCAGGTTTGGATGAATCAACTGGAGTTGGGGTTGATGCTGGGGGCTGGCTACACCCGACGATCACAGCGATGGAAACGATGGCTGCCAGCAGGATTTGCACCTGGTCCTTACACCACTCGGAGATCTTCATGGCCAACAACCTCCTACTTTCTATCTGTTTCTAGAAGAAACCTGATTCAGATAACGGGATTCTCGGAGGGGCATTCGCACAGGAATAGCCAAAAAGAATGAACGAAGACGCCAATGCCTGATGGAATGGCTAGGGGAGTGAGCGCCTTCGGTTTCCCCTATGCATCAGTGTTTTCGGAGCTACGCCTCATCCACAAGTCGCGGCAATTATATACTCGGAATTGGAGCTTGTCAATCGGTACGGCCCCATTCATTCAGCAGGAGAACGCGGGTACATAGACGACCTGAGCCAGGTTACATCCAGCTACGAAAACTCGTCGAGCTGGATCAGCCTCAGTTAGCTGAAAGATACGTGCCTTTTCTTCCAGGAGTCCGTGGGGCTGGCACTATTATTGCTATTTGCACCGATGGCAGACCCATTGGCGCAGGCGAAGGAATACGATAACTGCTTCCTCGTTTAGCTTCCTTGATCTCAAGGGCCAGACTACGTTCTCACGTGAGGGGGAAATGCTACAGAAATCCATCAATGAGTTCGTTGAAGGACAGCGAAACTGGTTGGACCCGGTGGGGGACATCATCGGGAACGCCATCATTCAGGCGAAGAGCGCGGGAGGCGATCGAGCCACTCGTGTGCTGGACTTCTTGCACGGCGTGTGGCTCGAGCATCCGCTGCATCCCGCGCTGACGGATGTGCCGGTTGGGGCGTGGACCGCCGCCTGCGCATTGGATGCGCTCGACAGCATCGCGCCAGACGAGAAACTGAAGCGCGGCGCCGACGGTGCGATTTGCATCGGCATCGCCGCCGGCCTCGGCGCGGCTGCCGCAGGGCTGGCCGATTGGCATTATCTTGGCGGGCGCAATCGGCGGCTTGGCATGTTGCACGGTCTGCTCAATCTGAGCGCCGTGATATTCTACACGGTGAGTCTCGCCATGCGTCGTAGCCAACATCGGTCGAGTGGCAGCCTTCTGTCGATTCTCGGCTATTCGCTGGCTAGCTTCTCCGCTTATCTCGGAGGCGAGCTGGTCTATGGGTCTGGAATCGGCGTGGACCGCACTGCCTGGCAGCGGCCGCCGAAGGAATTCGTCGCCGTGCTGCCCGAAGCGGAGCTCGAAGATAACAAGCCCCGACGGGTCGACGCCAACGGCACCCCGGTGATGCTTCTCCGTCGTCAGGGCCGCATTCACGCCCTCGGACACACCTGCACCCATCTCGGGGGACCGCTTTCCGACGGGCAGATTATCGACAACGCCGTTGTTTGCCCCTGGCACGGATCGCACTTCGACCTTGATAGCGGCCGCGTGGTCCACGGCCCGGCCACCTTCCCCGAGAAGCTCTACGAGGTGCGCGTCACCAACGGACAGATCGAGGTAAAGGTGGGGCGATAGATAGGCCAGCTCATTCGATTCGTTTAACACCCGCCCAGCGGCAGAAGTTGTCGAACATCTTCAGCCCGAGGTCGCCGCTCTTCTCGGGGTGAAACTGGGTGGCGACGAGGTTGTCCCGCGCGATCGCGGAGCAAAACCTGACACCATACTCCGTCTCTCCGGCAATCACCGCGTCTCGCTCGGGATGAACGGCGTAGGAGTGCACGAAGTAGAAGTTGGCTTTATCCGGTATGCCAGCGAAAATGGGGTGGGCCAGACGCTGCTGAACCTGGTTCCACCCCATATGCGGCACTTTGAGCCCTGGCGGCAGACGACGGACGACGCCGGGGATCACATTCAGGCAATCCTGCCAGCCGCCCTCCTCGCTGCCGGTCAGCAATACCTGCAGGCCAAGACACACGCCGAGGAACGGCTTCCCACCCGCGATAATCTGTCGAAGGGGGCCGACGAGGCCGAGGCGACGGAGGCCGGCCATCGCGTCGCCCGCCGCGCCAACCCCCGGCAAGATAACCGCGTCAGCCGCCACGATATCTTCAGGCTGCTCGGTTACGCGGGCGGGATAGCCAAGGCGCTCGATGGCCTTCGCGACACTTCTTAAGTTCCCTGCGCCGTAGTCAACTATCGCAATCATCGGGACCGAGTATAACACCACGGGTCGGATGGGTCAATTTGGCTTCTATGGCCCAGATTCTATGGCCCAGATTCTATGATATCCAAAGGTCCGCGAACAGGTCTCGTTGAATCTGCGAGGTGCCGAAGAAGACCGAGTGGGCACGAAGGTCGCGATAATGTCGCTCCATGTCGAACTCGGCCATATATCCGTATCCGCCCATCACTTGAACGCCGTTATAGATCAGCCGATAAGCCGCCTCGCTCGTGTGGACCTTGGCCAGGATGGCCTCCCTCGTGCATTCCTTCCCCATCGCGTGCATCCATGCCGCCCGATACGTCATAAAGCGGATCGCCTCGGCGTCGACCAGCATATCTCCGATCATATGGGCCACGGCCTGGAACTTCGAAATCGGCTGATCGAACTGCACCCTCTGCTTCACGTATGGGATATCGTCGTCTAGCGCCCTGCGGCACGTCCCCGAGCACATCGCCGCCGACATTATTCGCTCGAGATTGAATATCTGCCGCATTAGCGCAGCGGCTTCGCCGACCTCTCCGAGAATGTTCTGCCTGGAGACCGCGACATCGGTGAGCTTGACGTCACAGGTGTGGACTGGCCAGCCGCCCATCTTGCGCCGCGACTCGATCTCGATCCCCTGGCTGCCTTTCAGGGGCACGATAACCGCGGTGATCCCATCCTCGCTTTCAGCGGAGCCCGAGGTGCGGACGAAAGTGACCGCGTAATCCGAGGTGTCTGCCCCGCTGACGAAGGCCTTCGTCCCGTTCAGGATCAGGCTGTCCCCATCCACGGTCCCCTTTGCCTCAATGTACCCTGCTCCCGAGGCGACGTCTGGCTCGGTGATGGCCATGCACATCACCTTGTTTCCTTCGGCGATAGCCGGAAGAAACTCCTTCTTTTGCGCCTCGTCGCCCCCAAGTACAACCGCCATTCCGCCAAAAACGACCGAATGGCAATATGCCGCCGCCAGCCCGTACATACCGTAGGCAAGCTCCTCGACCACCAGCGCCGTGTCCAGGGTATCTCCGCCCACCCCATCGTACACCTCTGGGTAGGGGACGCCAAGATACCCAAGCTCGCCAAGCTGTCGATAGTGGGTGCTCGGCCATTCGCCTTTTTCGTCGATTTCACGGACAAGCGTCGAAGGGCATTCCTTTTTCATGAAATCCCGAATCGAATCCCTCAAAAGCACTCGCCTTGGTTCTAGCGCGAAATCCATATGAGTGAGTCTCCTTCCTCTCGATCCTCATACCGTAAATCGATCTGCGTGCCTATAACCCGAGCTCACGGGCCAGGATGTTGCGCTGGATCTGCGTCGTTCCGCCGCCTATCGAATGCATTCGCACATCGCGGAAGTGGCGCTCCATATCCCAATCAGCCATATAGCCATAAGGTCCCAGAACCTGCACCCCCAGGTTCGCAACGCGGGCTCCGCCTTCTGCCGCCTGAATCTTGCAAATCGAAGCCTCCCGCGAACAAGGAATCCCGCTATCGAGCATCCACGCCGCTCTATAGACCAGCAAGCGAATTGCGTCAATCTCAGCCTGCATATCAGTCAGGGCATGCCGCACCGCTGGCTGCTTGATAATTGGCTGTCCAGACTGCTTCACCGTCCTGGCGTGACAAACCGCGTCGTCCACCATGCGCTGGCTGAGCCCACAGCAGAGGGCGGACGAGGCCACGATTCGCTCCAGATCGAGGCTCTTAAGCATATTCGTCCATCCCCGGTTTACGCCCCCCAGCACGTCAGACCTGGGAAACACCGCGTTCCTGAAAACGATCTCAGCGGAGTGGTATGGCCAGTTGCCCATCTTGCGAAGGCGCCGCAGCGTTATCCCGGGCGCTTTCAGGTCGCAAACGAAAGCGGTGATGCCTTTGTGCTTGGCCACCGTCTTGTCCGTTCGCGCGAACGTCACCGCGTAGTGCGACTCGGTAGCCGCTCCGATGAAGACCTTGGCGCCATTCACTACGAAGTGATCGCCGTTATCCACTGCCGACGTTTCTAAGGACGCCGCATCGGATCCAGCGTTGGCCTCGGTCAGCGCAAAGCACATCCGAATGTCGCCGCTGAACACCCCCGGCAAGAAGCGCTGCTTTTGCTCTTCGTTGCCGTAGAAGTTGATCGCCCCGCCGCCGAAAACGACCGTACAGGCCCAGGACATCGCCACGGCAATGGACCCGTAGGCCAGCTCTTCCTGGAGAATAGCCAGGTCGATGGTACTGCCGCCGCCCCCGCCCACTTCCTTCGGAAATCCCAGGCTCACCCAACCTCGCTGCGCCACCTTGCGGTAAAGCTCCAGGGGCGTTTCCCCCGTTCGATCCAGCTCACGGGCCTTCTCGCGGGGACATTCTTCCGCCAGGAACTCGCGAATCGAGCGTCGAAACTCTTTTTGCTCGGGGCTAAACTCAAAGTCCATTTCGGTTCCTCCTAGTGTATGATCAGGACAACTTCTACAGCGGCCTCTCGGCGATCTCCGTCAGGACACCGCACGTTTCTTTTGGATGGGTGAGAAAGGCGTAGGGCTGGCCGAAGATGGTCCGCGACGGTGTTTCGTCGATAAGCCTGTAGCCCTTCGACTTCAGTTCCTCCAGGCCCTCCGCGACGCTATCGACCCGGTAGGAGATCAGAAACACGCCCTCTCCATTGCGCTCCAGGAACTTCGCCACCTCACCATCGGGCGAGGTCGGCTCCAGCAGTTCCAGCGCCACATCGCCAAGATAGTAGCGCGCACCCTTTATCTTCTCCTTCTCCACCACATACAGGATATCAAGCTCCAGGCCCAGAACGTCTTCGTAGGTTGTTCGAGCCTTGTCCAGGTCCTTTACCGCAATGCATATGTGATCGATTCTTCGAGCTTTGACCACGGCGCTCTCCTTCGTCTTGAATTGTTTCTTATACGCATCGGAAACTGGCTCGGGCATATGATAGCAGACAACGCCGGTCTTTGATAGTACCCTTGGCGACGAGTTTACGGCTCTTCGCCAGTTCTCACGACGATATGGTATACTATGGCTGCCTGCTGTTGCAGTTGGATCACGCTGAGAGTGGAGGTTGGCAGTGAAGTTCTCGAGGCTCGCGGAGTTCTTTGGACAGTTGGAGGTGACTTCCGGCCGCAACAAGATGGTCGAGGTTCTGGCCGAGATGTTCAAAGAGGCGCAGAGCGCCGAGATGGACAAGCTGGTTTACCTCTGTCAGGGGCGCCTCGTGCCCTTTTATGAGCCGCTGGAATTCGGCGTGGGCGAGGGGCTGGTGGCCGAAGCGTTGGCGAAATGCGCCGGCATTCCGAAGCCAGAGATCAAGGAGCGCTTCTCTCGCAAAGGCGACTTTGGTCTTGTCGCCGTCGAGGCGCTGTCACACGATGGCACGGACCTCGACGTTGGGGAGGTCTTCGATCGATTGAAGCAAGTCGCCACTGCCAGTGGCGCCGGCTCGGTCGGGCAGAAGACCGAATTGCTAGCCAATTTGCTCTCCCAGATGGACGGAGAGGAGGCCAAGCATCTGCTGCGCATCGTGCTTGGCAAGCTGCGCCTGGGGATCGGCGATCCCACGTTGATGGATGGCCTATCGTTCGCCAGGGTTGGCGATAAAGGGCTGCGGAAGGTCCTCGAGCGGGCGTACAACATCTGTTCCGACCTCGGCTACGTCGCAAAGGCTTTCTGGGAGAACGGGGCCGACGGCCTGCAGGGCATTACGGTCTCCGTCGGCAAGCCAGTGCGGCCAGCCCTTGCGGAGCGCGCCAGTAGCGCAGCCGCGATCGTCCAGCGTCTGGGTTACGCGGCCGTCGAGCCGAAATACGATGGGTTTCGTTGCCAGGTACACAAGAACGGCGATACGGTGAGGGTGTTTTCCCGCAACCTCGAAGATTTCTCGGACAAGTTCCCCGAGATCACGGGGGCGGCTGGCCAGCAGATCGGCCCCAGGCAGGCGATCTTCGAGGGCGAGGCGATATCGTACAATCCGCAGACAGGCGACTTCTATCCCTTTCAGATCACGGTGCAACGGAAGCGCAAGCACGGCATCAGCGAGATGCAGGAAAAGATACCGCTAAAGCTCGTCGCCTTCGATCTTTTGTTCCTCGAGGGCGAGGATTACACGGTCAGGCCGTACGCCGAGCGTCGCCAGAAGCTCCAGCAGATCATCGGACCCGGCGACGTGCTCAGCGTAACGGAGATTTTGGAGACGAGTGACGCGAAGCAGGTCGAGGCTTTCTTCGCCGACAAGGTGCAGCGTGGCCTCGAGGGAATCGTGGCAAAGCGGCAGGATGCGCCATATCAGGCTGGGGCACGCAATTTCAACTGGATCAAGCTTAAACGCAGCTACCAGGGGCAATTGCAGGATACCGTCGACTGCGTCGTGATCGGATACTGGTGGGGCCGTGGGCAGCGCACACAGTTCGGCATTGGCTCGTTGTTGACAGCGGTGTATGACCCAGATACCGACAGATTTCATACGATCGCCAGGTTGGGCACCGGTCTGACCGAGCTAGAATGGGTGCAGATGCGCGCGGCGCTCGACGAGTCAAAGACGAACGAAAAGCCCCTGAGCGTCGAGGCCATCGTGGAGCCAGACGTCTGGGTTGAGCCGAAGTACGTCATCGAGATACAGGCCGACGAGATAACGCGTAGCCCCGTGCATACGGCCGGACGTCAGGAGGGCGAGCTAGGCTTCGCGCTGCGCTTCCCCCGCATGGTCAACTTCATCCGCGAGGACAAGTCCCCCCGAGAGGCCACGACCATCCAGGAGATCCTCAAGATGTTCGCCGCCCAGGGCAAAACCCAGGCACCTTAACCATTAGCCATACGAACACCGAGCGCCAATATGCCGCCCGCGGCGCCGACGATCGCCAGGATGCCGCCGCAGATGCCACCGCTCTGTGGCTTTTCCTCCACCTCAGCGCGCACAGCGCCGTCCTGAGCGCCCTGGCTGGTCGGCGCAACGGGTACAGGGGTGGCCTCGGGCTGAAGGCCCAGGCTCAGCCGCCATTGCGCCTCCAGCCCGTCCATGTCGACGCCAAAGACGGCCAGCAGCGCATCGTCGTAAGTGGAACCCTCTTTGAACACTGCCAGCAGCTCAGTCATCTTGTCACGGCCATTGTCACTCAATATGAAGTTTACGACGCTATAGCTTTCGGCGTACGACAACCTGGCTTGCTCGGGGTCGGCGGGGAAATTACTGGACAGCGACTGGAGCGAGATCAGGCGATCGTTCCTCACCGCCACGTCCAACGGCCGCTGATATTCAGGTTCCAATGGACCCTCGGCGTACATTGCCAGACCCTCGTCGAGCCAATGAGGAAGACCGCCATAAGGATTGCGCGTCGCCTGGTTGACAGCCACGTGGCTGAGCTCGTGCGGGAGGGCCAGTCCGGCCCACGCCAGACCTGACTGAGAAGGCTCCACGGTCAACGCGATAATGCCGAGCTCGGAGAAAGCCCTGCCGCCGGTCCATTCCTGCGCCTTTGGCTCGAGGGCACCGAGCAAATCCTTCGAGCTGGCGTAGATGAAGATCTTGACCGGCTCTTGCAGTTGGAGCCCGATGTCGCGGCTCACCCTGTCCAGCCCACTATTACTGATGTCGATTAGACTGTTTGCGAACCGCGCGTCGCCCTGGTACCAGTAGAGTGTAAGATTGTTGCCATCTTGTTTTTGCCATTCGAATCGCGTATCCTCGATGGTGAACGACGACGGCTCAGTCTTGAGCCTGTTTCCCGCGGCATCTTCGATCATCCAATAGTAGATCAGCTCGACCCCAGGCGGGATATATTTCCTCTGAGTGTTCCAGACATACTCTGTCTCGATGTGCGTTGCGGGATCGAATTTGGCGTAGGCGTAGGTTAGAACCGGGCTCCCTTTTATCCTGTAATAAAGCGTGGCCTTCGTGATGTCGGAATCGCTGTTGGCTTCGAGCGCAAAGGTTACATTTGTTGGGAACTTGTTCACGTGGCTGGTCGAAACAACAGAGATATTGCTCTCCGCCCCGGCGGAGAGGTGAGAAAGGGCAAACAGTCCCAAAGCGACAAATAAGGCGGCTGTGATCCATCTGATTCTGTTCACAATGTTAACCCCCGGCCTGGCGGCCCACTTGTTAACCTTGCGCGACCCTCTCGCCCAGCGTGGATCGCAAGTACGCTTCGATAAACTGGTCGAGCTCACCATCTAGTACGGCGGCGGTGTTGCTGCTCTGCCAATCGGTCCTGTGATCTTTCACCATATTGTACGGGTGAAGAACGTAAGAGCGGATCTGGTTCCCCCAACCGGCAGCCACGTGCTCCCCTTTCAAGCGTGCCTGCTCTTCCTCTCGTTTTTCTTCCTCTATTTCTATCAGGCGAGCGCGCAGAACTTTTAGAGCAGTCTCGCGGTTTTGTAGCTGCGAGCGCTCGTTCTGACAACTGACGACTATGCCGGTTGGAGTATGGGTGATGCGAACTGCCGTGCTGTTCTTCTGAACGTTCTGTCCTCCCGCGCCAGAGGAACGGAATACGTCGATGCGCAGATCGTCTGGATTGATGTTTATCTCGATCTCATTCTCTACCTCGGGCATCACCTCGACGAGGGCAAAGGAGGTATGCCTGCGGTGGGCGGCGTCGAACGGCGAAAGACGAACCAACCTGTGCACTCCGCGCTCCGGTCTCAGGTAGCCATAGGCGAAAGCCCCGGTCACTTCAAACGTTGCGCTCTTGATGCCCGCTTCCTCGCCCGGGGACAGATCGAGAATCGACGTGCGGTACCCACGACGCTCGGCCCATCGTAAATACATCCGCAGGAGCATCTCGGCCCAATCCTGCGATTCCGTTCCGCCGGCGCCGGCGTGAATCGCGATGATCGCGCTACGGCGGTCATATTCGCCGCCGAGCATCAATTGCAGACGGAGCGACTCGAGTTCGTGCTCGATTCCGTCGGCATCTGTCCCGATTTCCGCGATCAAGCGCTCATCTCCGTCGGCTACTGCCAGCTCCAACAGGCCAAGAAGATCGGCGGTGCGTCGCGCCAGTCCGTTCCACAGCTCGGCCTCTTCCTTCAGACGTGTCAACTGGCGCATCTTGGCCTGCGCCTCATCCTGATCCTCCCAGAAATCGGGGCGAGCGGATTCGTTTTCCAGCCGCTCTATTTCGGCCTCTTTGCCTGGGATGTCAAAGACGCCTCCTGATGTTCCCTATGCTGTCTTGCAGCGCCAGCAGGCGCTTTCTAAGTTCCTCCATACCTTACCTTTTTGAGACCCTACCTTTTTGAGCCCAACAAAATCTATCACATTATTGGGGCCAGCCAGATTGGCGCCCGGCAAACCCTCCATAACCTATTATATCCCTTTCATCGATGCTCGATCAAGGAATATTGCGCTACCTGCCATTCCGCTTGAACCCCTTGACGTGTTCGATCTTACTGATGGGGATGGGATTGACCAGGCGAATATTTCGATCAAGGTGTATAGCAAACAAAGCGCGCGCAAGCGGCTCTCGCTTGGTGCTATCGTCCACCTGAGCTTTTTGTATCCATAAACCGAACAGCCGCAGCATCCATCTGAGCGGCTTTGAATCGAAATGGTGACAGACAAACTTCAATAGAAAAGGGTCGAGAGATGTGCTCTTCTGCCTGAGAATCATAGCGCTCGTTCCTCCTTGACAAACCACAACCACCGCAGGCTCTCTCAAGTGCGACGTGAGAAGAGCTTTCCTGACACAAGTTAAGGGCCTCCTTGAGACTGTGGGAGCCCCTCATATTCGACCATCTGTTTGATTGGTGTCGCAGGACTTTGCTGCACCTTAAGCTCATACTATCCTGGCTCATTCTATCTCGAACGCCTAGCGCAAGTCCTTCTATTTTCTTGACTAGAATCTCATGAGCCAGCCGTACCTCTTCCGGGCGATTCGCCCGATTAATCAAGGCTATCCGTTTTTCGAATATCGCAAGATGTATGCCATGTTGTGGGAAAGGTATTGGCAAGGTCGCGAAAGGCGAGTATGATTAGGGCACTCAATTTCGCACGTCGGCGAATTATTCTGAACGGAGGTACTTGATTGTGGAAATTAAGCAGGTATGCGTCCTCGGTGCTGGAACGATGGGAGGCCAGCTTACCCAGGCGTTCGCGACAGCAGGATACGAGGTGGCGATGTACGACGTCGCCGACGCCTTTGTCGAGAAGGGTTTCAATACCATCAAGAGCGGTCTACAGCGCTTCTTCGTCGACAAGGGCAAGATGACTCAGGAGCAGGCCGATGCCATCGTCGGCCGGATCAAGCCGACCACCAGCTTGGAGGATGGGGCCAGAAATGCAGATCTCACGGTCGAAGCTATCCCTGAGATACTGGACCTCAAGAAGCAGACGTTCCAGCGGCTTTCGGAGATTTGTCGCCCCGACACGATACTGGCATCGAATACCTCCTCGCTGAGCATAACCGAGATCGCCGCTGTCGCCAGCAATCCCAGCCGTGTTATCGGTATGCACTTCTTCAACCCCGTAGCGGTGATGCGTCTGGTGGAAGTGGTGCGTGGTTACTCCACTTCGGATGAGACGGTGCAGGTCATCAAAGGGATCGCGGAGGAGAGACTCGGCAAAGAGACAGTGATCATCAAAGACAGCCCCGGCTTCATCACCAGCAGAATGGTCAACGTGATCATCAATGAGGCAGCGTGCATGCTCCAGGAGGGCATTGCGAGCGCCGAAGACATCGACAAGGCGATCAAGCTCGGCCTGGCGCATCCGATGGGGCCGCTGGAGCTCGCGGACTATACCAGCGGTTTGAGCATTGTGAGGGATGGAATGAAGTATATGATGGACGAATTTGGCGATACTAAGTATCGTCCCTCTCACCTTCTGGTTAAGCTGGTTCGCGCGAGCCGCCTCGGGCGAAAGACCGGCAAAGGGTTCTACGATCCCGCGAAATAGCTAGGGTACTGGATGAACAATTGTGGAAATACTAGCGGTTCGTTTTTTCTCGCCGTTGCCACTTACTAAGGTGGTTAAGCCGCACCGCAGCGCGCGAAACAACGTGAAAGCACTCTACGCAGCGTAATTCTGATGGTTCAGCAACATTTCCACAATCACGCGTACCTGACCTCAGCAGCATATGGGGTGACAACAGAAAAGAAATGTGCTAGCATGCACGCACGTTAGAGGCGATTCCGGTCGCTTCCGCTGAGGTTGATCTGGGACTCTTCGAAAACATATTGACAGGAGGCAAAGATGCTCAAGATACCTGAAAAGATCGAAGCCTGGCGAATGGTGGAGCCTGGAAAACTGGCCATGGCCAGTCTGCCGGTACCGGAACTGAAGCCCGGTGAGGTGCTGGTGGAAGTTGCCGGATGTGGCGTCTGCCACACGGACCTTAGCTACTTTGCGCACGGAGTGAAAACCGTTGTGCCACCGCCGATCACCCTCGGCCATGAGATAAGCGGCACAGTGATCGCCGGCGACAGGGAGCTCGTCGGGAAAGAAGTGATAATACCGGCGGTTATGCCCTGCAACAATTGCCCCATCTGCGCCGCGGGCAGAGGCAATCGCTGCCTGGGGCAAAAGATGCCGGGAAACAGCCTGGGCGATATGGGCGGGTTCGCCAGCCACATCGTCGTCCCCGGTCACGATCTGTGTGTCATCAACGACAGAGGCAACGTGCCTTTGCCAACCCTGGCTGTGCTCGCGGACGCCATTACCACACCGTACCAGGCCGCGACCAAAGCCGACGTCAAGCCTGGCGATCTGACTATCGTCATCGGTGCAACCGGTGGCGTCGGCACCTATATGACCCAGGTGCTGACCGCTATGGGGGCACAGGCCGTGGTCGGCATCGGCAGAAACGCCGAGAAGCTGGAAAGGGCCAGATCGCTCGGGGCCACCACCGTTATCAACTCCAAGGGCAAGAGCGCCAAAGATGTGCGGACTGAGTTCAGGGATATCTGCAAAGCCAACAACTGGCCATCCAATTTCGGCTGGAAGATCTTCGAATGCACGGGCACGGGCGACGGTCAGGAGATAGGTCTGGAGATGCTCTCCTTCATCGGGAAGCTTATCATCGTTGGGTTCGGGACGGTGGTGAACCAGTACAGTCTTTCCCGACTGATGGCTTTCGACGCGGAGATTATCGGCAGTTGGGGCTGCCCGCCCAAATACTATCCAACCGTCCTTGAGATGGTACTCAGTGGCCAAATCGCCGTGGAGCCTCTCGTCGAGGTACGCCCGATGAGCCAGATTGAGGAGGTTTTCCAACTGGCCGATAGAGGTGACCTTTTCAAGAGGGTCGTCCTCACACCCGATTTTTAGCTGGCAATCTATCTGGGCGATGGCGGCACCGATGGGAGTGGATGATCGGTTGCACGCGGATCATTCAGCTTTGCTAGAAACGCATTATTGACTTAAGGAGGTTCCGTAAGACGATGGCAATCCGTAAAGTCGGAGTAGTGGGATGCGGTCTAATGGGCTCTGGAATCGCGCAGGTTTGCGCGGCCGCTGGATTTGACGTGGTCGTCGCCGAAGTTAGCGAAGAGCTGCTGAACAAAGGCATGGACCGCCTCAGGGGATTCCTGGCCGACGGCGTGAAGCGTGGCAAGATGACGCAGGAGAAAATGGATCAAATCCTGTCTAACATCAAGCCGACAGTATCGCTGGAGGACTTCGCCGATCGCGATTTCGTCATCGAGGCGATCATCGAGAACATAGCTGAAAAGCGCAAGCTCTTCTCACAGCTCGACAAGATTTGCCCGCCACACACCATTTTCGCTAGCAACACCTCGTCGCTCGCGATCATGGAGATGGCTATCTCGACCAAGCGGCTGGACCGCTTCGTCGGGCTTCATTTCTTCAACCCGGTGCCGCTGATGAAGCTGGCCGAGGTCATTTATACCATCACCTCCAGCGACGAGACTGTAAAGGACGTGAAGGAATTCGCCGCGGCGCTGGGCAAGACCCCGGTGCTGGCCAAGGATACCCCCGGCTTCATCGTCAACCGCCTCCTGGTTCCCTATCTTCTGGACGCTATCAGGATGTATGAGGCGGGAACCGCGAGCATAGAGGACATCGACGCGGCCATGGTGCTGGGGTGCGGCTACCCGATGGGGCCGATGACGCTCAACGACCTGGTCGGTCTGGACACGACTTACTATATCGCCAACATCTTCTTTGAAGAGCTGAAGGATCCCAAGTTCGCTCCACCACCGTTGATGAAGCGCATGGTTCTTGCCGGATTGCTGGGACGAAAAACCGGAAAAGGCTTTTACGACTACAGCGAGAAGAAATAGTAAGGTCCGGATCTTCGCCTGCAGCACACCGCTCCGGTGAACAGGAGGTGATGCCATCTAAGGCAGACCATGGATCGGGATCAACGCGGACAATCTGGTTGCATTGCTAAACCATCTTCGAGAGGAGGAAAATAATGAAACAGCCAAAATGGCTGATGGTCAGCTTGCTATTGGTCCTGGCATTAGCGGCGCTGGCGGTCGGGGCCTGCACTGCAACGCCCACTCCGACGCCCACGACGGCGCCCAAGCCGCCGGCTCCCGCGGCGGCCACGCCGGCCAAGCCGGCGGCGACCGCGCCGGCTGCGACCACTCCGGCCAAATCAGCGGCTACGCCAGCGGCGTCCAAGCCAGCAGCATCGAAAGAGCCCTACAAGATCGGTGGGCTTTTCGCCATCACCGGCCCAGCGTCCTCGCTCGGCATCCCCGAGCGTAACACCGTTCAGTTGCTCGAGGAACAGATCAATCAGCAGGGTGGCATCAACGGCACACCGGTCAAGATGGTTATCGCCGATACCGAAAGCGACGAGACCAAGGCGGTGTTGGCCGCTAAGAAGCTGATCGACGAGGATAAGGTTCTCGCGATCGTCGGTCCATCACAGAGTGGCGAGAGTCTGGCGATCGCCGACACCATCGAGAAGGCCGAGATACCTCTGGTATCGGCGGCGGCGAGCATCAAGATCGTCGATCCCGTCAAGAAGTGGATCTTCAAGACGCCTCAGAGCGACTCTCTGATCGTCCAGGCGCTAGTCGATTATCTGAAGGCCAAGGGATACACCAAGATCGGCTGGCTGAGCGTCTCCAACGCCTTCGGCGATAGCGGCAAGGTCGAATTCGAGAAGGCGGCGCCGGGCGCCGGCCTGACCACCGTCGCGAAAGAGTCCTTCGGCGCCAACGACACGGATGTGACGGCCCAATTGACCCGCGTCAAGGCAGCCAACCCCGACGCCATCGTGGTTTGGGCGATTCCGCCGGCCGCGGCGATCGTCTCGAAGAACGTGGCCCAGCTTGGCATCAAGCAGCCCGTCTTCCAGAGCCACGGCATCGGCAACAAGCAGTTCATTGATCTGGCCGGCACCGCGGCCAACGGCGTAAGATTCCCCGTAGGCAAGCTACTGGTCGCCGATTCCCTTTCGGGCAGCGACGCACAGAAGAAAGTGCTGCAAGAATACGCCAAGGGCTACACCGCCAAGTTCGACGCGAACACGCTGAGCACGTTCGGCGGCCACGCCTGGGATGGCTTCTGGATCGTCGCCAAAGCGCTCGAGAAGTCTGGCCCCGATCGCGCCAAGCTGCGCGACGCTATCGAGAGCAACACGAAAGAGTTCGTGGGCATCACCGGCGTCTTCAGCTTCTCGCCGACCGAGCACAACGGGCTGGACAAGCGCGCTGTGACAATGGTGGAGATCAAGGACGGCAAGTGGGTTAACGCCGAGTAGCCGCTGTAAGCTGAAAACCGATCTCTGGGCGGGCGAGGAGCGTATGGTAGGCCCAACCTCTCCGTACAGCCTCGCCGCCCATTTCGTGGGGGTCTTTGTGGATGTTAACCGAAGGCCCCCACGAAATGGGGATGGCTCAGAATGGTGCTCCTAGGCGCTGTGTGAGCACAGCCTCGCACGTGAGCTCGCTTGCCCGCGGACATCGCCTTTGAGAGGATTTACGTGGAGCTCTACCAACAGGTCCTGCAATATCTTATGACTGGCGTCACCGTTGGGAGTATCTACGCCATCATTGCGCTCGGTTTCGTGGTTATCTACAACGTGACCGGGATCATCAACTTTGCGCAGGGCGAGTTCGTGATGCTGGGCGCGATGATCATGGTCTCGCTCTATAAAAACCAGGTGCCGATGGTGGCCGCGTTCGTCATCGCCGTGCTGCTAACCACCATCATCGGCGCTGCGCTCGAGCGGCTGGCCATTCGACCCGCGAAGGGCGCTTCGATCGTGACGTTGATTATCATCACGATCGGGGCCTCGATCACCATCAGGGGACTCGGGCTTATCACCTGGGGGCCCAACACCAGTTCGTTGCCGGCCTTCTCGGGCGATGCACCGCTCGTCATTGGTACCGCCTCAATTGTGCCGCAGACCCTCTGGGTGCTCGTGACAACCGCGATTTTGCTCATCGCTCTTTACTTGTTCTTCGAGCGGACCCTTCTGGGCAAGGCGATGAGGGCCTGCGCGATCAATATGTCGGCCGCAAGGCTGATGGGGATCAGCCCCAGCGTAATGGCGATGGTTTCTTTCGCTTTGAGCGCCAGCCTGGGGGCAGTCGGCGGTG
Source organism: Chloroflexota bacterium (assembly GCA_016189905.1). Lineage (GTDB taxonomy): Bacteria > Chloroflexota > UBA6077 > FW602-bin22 > JACPRP01 > JACPRP01. The sequence continues at coordinate 28,479 of JACPRP010000057.1, forward strand.
TGGTCATGGCGCCGACGACGCTAGCCACCTATGATATGGGAACGATGCTGGCCTTGAAGGGCTTCGTCGCCGCGATCATCGGGGGCATGAGCAGCACGCCTGGAGCCGTCGCGGGAGGTCTTTTGGTTGGAGTTCTGGAATCTATGGGCGCGGGCTTGATCAGCTCGGGCTACAAGGACGCCATCGCCTTCGTCGTTTTGTTTCTGGTGCTGTTTGTGCGACCAAATGGTATATTTGGTGGCAGAGACACGAGTAAAGGTGGACTCTGATGCGGCATCAGAACCGCATCATCCTGAGCGCACTGTTTGTCGTGATCGGCGTGTTGCCGTTCGTCTTCACGAGCAGCTACCACATCAGCGTCATGATATTCATCGGCATTCACGCGATGCTGGCGATAGGTCTCTGCTTACTGATGGGATACGCCGGGCAGGTATCTCTCGGTCACGCGGCCTTTTTCGGGCTGGGGGCCTATGCGTCGGGCATTCTGACCGCGAGTTATCACGTCGATCCGTGGCTGGCGATGGGCTTGGCGGCAATCTTTACAGGCCTGGTAGCGTTCATCATCGGCAAGCCACTGTTCAGGCTCAAAGGGAACAACCTGGCGATGGGTACCCTGGGATTCGGGATCATCGTCTACATTATGTTAGTGGAAATGACCGATTTGACGGGGGGGCCTTCCGGCCTCAGAGGAGTCCCCTCGCTATCCATTTTCGGCTTCACCTTCGATAAAGACATAAAGTACTTCTATCTGGTCTGGGCCCTTGCACTGCTATTCCTTATCCTCTCGCTGAACATCGTGAACTCGCGGGTCGGACGGGCGCTCCGATCTATACACGGGAGCGAGATAGCGGCCGAAATGCTGGGGGTCGATACCAACAAGTACAAGATTCAGATACTCATCGTCAGCGCCGTGTACGCTAGCGTCGCCGGGAGCCTGTACGCCCATTATGTGACTTTTCTCAGCCCGCCACCGTTTGGCTTCAAGCTCTCGATTGAGGTACTTGTGATGGTAGTCATCGGCGGGCTATCGAGCGTGTACGGCGCAATTTTCGGCGCCGCGGCCACGACTTTGCTGAGCGAAACTTTACGCGGCACGGTTCCCAAGCTGTTGAGCGGCGCAGGTGGGGAATACGAGATCGTGGTGTTTGGCGTGATATTGATGGTAGTGATGATCTTCATGCCGACGGGGCTTACCTCCGGGACGCTCAACCTCGTTCGGCGTTGGCGACAGGAAAAGGCTTTGCGGGTAGAGACGCGAGAGGCCGAGGACGGTAACGCGGTGACAGGCGTCCCTAGAGTGCCCGAGGGAAGAACGGCAATCGAGGACAACTAGGGGAGTTACATTAGTGGCGGTTAGCACAACGGACATGGATCGGGAGACGGAGGCGGGCAGCGCTCTTCTCGACGCCCGGAGCTTGAGAAAGGATTTCGGCGGTATCGTCGCCGTCGACAGTTTCAGTTTCTCGGTGCGGCCAGGACAGATTGTCGCGATAATCGGTCCCAACGGCGCGGGCAAGACCACCGTATTCAATCTCGTCACAGGGGTCCATCCGCTGACGGCAGGCGAAATCCATTTTGGCGGCCAGAGGATCGATGCTCTCAAGCCCTACCAGATCGCCGAGAAAGGCATCTCGCGAACCTTCCAGAACCTGCAAATCTTCGGCAACATGACCGTCGTGGAGAACGTTATGGTAGGACGGCACTCCCGCAGCAAGGTCGGCATACTGAGTGGGGCTTTGTCGCTGCCGTCCTCCCGCTCTGAAGAAAAACGGATCTACTACGCGGCCATGGAGATGCTCGATATGGTGGGTCTGGTTTCACGGGCGAAGCAGCCCGCGTCCGCGCTGCCTTTCGGCTCACAACGCCTGCTGGAGCTGGCAAGGGCCCTGGCGAACGAGCCCAAATTGCTGTTGCTGGATGAGCCGGCCGCCGGCCTTGCCAGCCAGGAGACGCGAAACCTCGAGCGGCTCATCTATCGCATCCGCGACGGCGGCGTTAGTATCCTTCTCGTCGAGCACGATATGGAGCTGGTTATGGGGATCGCCGACTGGGTGTTCGTGCTCGACTACGGCAAGCTGATCGCCGCGGGCACTCCACGAGATATTCAGGCCAACGAGAAGGTCATCGCCGCGTATCTCGGCGACGAAACCGATTAGCAGGCCGTGAGGATAGAATCACGATGCTGGAACTGGTGAACGTCAGCACTTATTATGGGCGAATCCAGGCCCTGAAGGGTGTGTCGCTGCGCGTCGACGATGGCGAGATCGTAGCGCTGATCGGCGCCAACGGCGCGGGAAAGACCACGCTGCTCAACACCATCTGCGGCATGCTGCCCGCGCGCGCCGGAGACGTAACTTTCGCTGGACAGCGCATCACGCACCTGCCGCCTGAGCGAATCGTGCGTCTCGGCATCAGCCACGTGCCCGAGAGGCGGCAGGTTTTCGGCGAGCTATCCGTGCTCGACAACATGATCCTCGGCGCCTATCACCGTTTCGGCAAAGAGAGTAAAGCCGCCATCGACGGCGATATTGAGACCGTTTTCGAGATCTTCCCGATTCTCAAAGAGCGGCGGAAACAGGCGGCGGGAACGCTTTCTGGGGGCCAGCAGCAGATGCTGGCGGTGGGCCGAGGCTTAATGTCGCGGCCAAAGCTTCTTTTGCTCGACGAGCCTTCCCTTGGATTAGCCCCTCTGGTTTCGAAAGAGATAATGCGGGTTGTGGCCGAGTTACGAAGCCGAGGCACGACGGTCTTGTTGATCGAGCAGAATGCCCGAGCCGCGCTGCGCATCGCCGATCGTGGCTACTTGATAGAGACCGGGAAGATCGTCCTGGAAGGAACTGCCCACGACCTGGCCGCCGATCCGAAGGTTCAGTCGGCGTATCTGGGCCAGGGATATCATCACTCATAAGAGATCATAGGCGGACCACGACGGCCCGCTAAGCTTCTGGAGGGAGGTAATCTTTATCAAGATGTCCAGCACAGAAAGAATGTGGAACGCAGAGTTCGAGATGATGCCGCGCGATCAGTTGCAGAAGCTACAACTGCAGCGCCTCAAGCAAACCGTCGAAAGAGCGTATTACAAAGTTCCTTTCTTTAGAAAAGCCTTTGACCAGAAGGGGGTCAAGCCCGAGGACATCAAGTCCCTCGACGACGTGAGTAAGCTTCCGTTCACCATCAAGAACGACTTCCGCGACAATTATCCCTTCGGGCTCCTCGCCGAACCCATCGAGAACGTCGTTCGGATTCACGCCTCAAGTGGCACGACCGGCAAGCCGATCGTCGGGGCTTACAACCGCAACGATCTCGATGTCTGGGCCGAGGTGATGGCTCGTTCGATCACGGGAAGCGGGGCCTCGGCCGGCGACGTACTGCAAAACGCCTACGGCTATGGTCTTTTCACCGGAGGCCTGGGCTTCCATCTGGGTGGCGAGAGGATGGGGGCAACCGTCATTCCCATCTCCGGTGGACTGAGCAAGCGACAGATAATGATGATGGAGGACCTCGGAAGCACCACCCTCTGCTGCACGCCTTCCTATGCCCTAGCGCTGGCGGAGACGATGCAGGAGGGACAGGTGAGCCGCGACAGATTCAAGCTACAGCGCGGCATCTTCGGGGCGGAGCCGTGGTCCGAGGCGATGCGCAAGGAAATCGAGGAGCGCTGGCAGATCGACGCCTTCAATATCTATGGGCTGACCGAGCTTATCGGTCCGGGCGTATCCTGCGAGTGCTCTCAAAAGGTGGGGATGCACATCTGGGAGGATCATTTCCTGGCCGAGATCATCGATCCTGTCACTGGCGAGCCACTTGGCTATGGACAGGAAGGTGAGCTCGTCTTCACGAGTCTCACCAAAGAGGCGCTGCCGGTCATCCGCTACCGCACACGCGACCGCACCGTGCTCAACGTCGAGCCGTGCGCCTGTGGCCGAACGCACGTGCGCATGGAGCGCATCCGAGGTCGCACGGACGACATGCTCATCATCCGTGGTGTCAACATCTTCCCATCGCAGATCGAGAGCGTGATTCTCACCCTGCCCGATCTCGAGCCGCAGTACTTCATCGTGGTGGACCGCGAGAAGTCCAATCTCGATAACCTCGAAGTGCGCGTCGAGGCGACAGAGAGGCTTTGGATCAGAGGGGAGGAGGCGCGGCAGGCCATCGCGGGGCGCATACGCCGTGAGGTCCAGCAAATAGTGGGGATCAGCATCGACGTCAAGATCGTGGAGCCAAAGAGCATTCAACGCAGCGAAGGCAAGGCGAAGCGCGTTTTTGACCTGCGCGAGCTCTGATCGTCCATTTTGACGATTGCCACCGATGGATTGATGCTATATAATGATGGAGGTAAGGAAGCGTCCGCTCTTATAGGAGGGAGCCTCATCTCTCACGCTTCGGGCGCTGGTATGCGATCACGTATGACCTTGAGAGTGAAGTTGAAGCTCACCGAGCCGATTTGGCGGACGGTTGGAGCGAGAGAAACCCAGGTCGATCTTGCCGACGACGCTGCTAGCGTCGGGGCAGTGCTGGACGAGTTGGCCCGCCTGCACCCTAAGTTCGGTGAGGAGATCTACGGCGGGCCTGGCGAGGGCGATTATCACTACAGCCTGTTTCTCAACGATCAGATAGTTAATATCGCCCGCAGGGACGAGTTCCGTGTCCAAGAGGGCGACGAGATTTTCATCCTATTGCCAGTGGCAGGAGGAGATAGCTGCTAGTGTCGCCAGCGACGACTGCAACAATGTCTAGCCCGAACGCTTTACGCCTCGTCATCTCAACCAGTTCGACGCGTTGGCCCAGGCTCGGGCTGGCTACTGTAGCAGTTTATCCCGAAGGCGGCGATGCCAGAGGCTCGCTGCAGCATCCTGAGCGTTATTCAAGGTATTCTCGTTCAAGAAACGGAGCCGCTTGAGGCCCTGATCGTGACGGGAATGCCTTTTGTTTTTGCTCGCCAGTTGAATCCAGGCTCGAGCGCGATATCGCCAGTCGCTTTATCATATGGGCGGCCTTTATCGTATGGGCGACCGGCCGGTCGCCCATACCAGAGGATGAATCCGGGCTTGAGCGTAATATCGCCGGTTAGGGCATCAGTCCCAGATGGCGCACGAGGGCACGCGAGGTATGGAGTTCGATCTCAGCGAAGAGCAGGAAATGGTCCGACGTCTGGTGCGGGATTTTGCCGAGCGAGAGATCGCTCCGGTTATCCGAGATCACGACCGCGCGGGATGTTTCCCGTGGGAGATAATCCGCAAGATGTCTCCCCTGGGGCTCCTTGGCGCGCCAGTGCCCCAGGAATACGGGGGCATGGGCGTGGATTTCATCACTTACGCCATTATTATTGAGCAACTGGGACACGCGGACACCTCACTGCGCACCACGGTATCTGTACACTCTTCGCTCGCCGAGCTGGCGATTCTATACTATGGGAACGAGGAGCAGCGGCGCAGGTATCTGCCGCGCCTCGCCTCAGGGGAGATCATCGGCGGCTTCTCGATAACAGAGCCAAACGTGGGCAGCGATGCGGCGGGGATGCAGACCATCGCCGCGCAAGATGGCGACACTTGGGTCTTGAATGGCAATAAGCTGTGGGTCACGAACGGAGCCCTGGGCGGACTGGCGATCGTCTTCGCGCAGACAGACAGGAGCCAGGGGGTGAAGGGGATCAGCGCCTTCATCGTCGAGGCCGTTCTGCCCGGCTTTACGGCGACGGAGATTCGGGGCAAAATGGGCCTGCGCTCGTCGAGTACGGCGGAGTTCGTGTTCGAGGATTGCCGAGTGCCGCAAGAGAATCTGCTCGGCCAGATTGGCGACGGGTTCAAGATCGCGATGGCCTGCCTCGATAACGGTCGCCTCGGCATCGCGGCCGGCTGCGTTGGGCTGGCACAGGCCTGCATCGATGCGAGCGTGAAGTATGCGCGGGAGCGCAAACAGTTCGGCCGGCCAATCGGCAGCTTCCAGCTCGTCCAGGACAAGGTCGCGGAGATGGTGATTGAAACCGAAGCCGCGCGCTTTCTCGTCTACCGCGCGGCCTATCTGAAGAACAAGGGCGAAAGGAACACGCGCGAAGCCTCCATCGCCAAGCTCTACGCATCGGAGGCGGCGAAGCGCGCGGCGGACCGGGCTATTCAAATCCATGGGAGCTATGGCTATTCCGACGAGTATCCGGTGGAGCGTCACTACCGGGACGTCAGAGCTGACACTATTTACGAAGGGACCTCTGAAATTCAAAAATTGATCGTTGGTCGTCACACTCTGGGCATCGACGCTTTTGCGTAGGGGAGGATGATGAGGCAGAAATCAGAACGACGAAGGCTGGTTTCTCGGGTGGTGGCAATCGCTAGCGGCGGTCAGGGGTATCTGACCAGGCTTTAGCAGAAATCTAAACGAAGGAGAGAAAGCATGAAACTCACTCTAAGCGTGATCAAGGCGGACGTCGGCGGCTATGTTGGGCACTCGAGCATGCATCCAGACCTGCTCAACACGGCACGCGAGCACATGGAGCGCGCGAAGAACAGCGGGCTGCTCATCGACTACCACGTGACCCGCGTCGGCGACGACGTGCAGCTTATCATGACCCACACCCTCGGGGAGGAAAACAGCCAGGTCCATAAGGTCACGTGGGATGTATTCGAGGACTGCACCAGGGTGGCCAAGAGCCTGAAGCTTTATGGTGCCGGCCAGGATTTGCTGTCGGATAGCTTCTCCGGCAACGTCAAAGGGATGGGCCCTGGTGTGGCCGAGATGGAGATCGAAGAGCGAAAATCCGAGCCCGTGCTCATCTTCATGGCCGACAAGACGGCGGCGGGGGCCTGGAATATGCCGCTGTACAAAATGTTCTGCGATCCATTCAACACCGCCGGCCTGGTCATCGCCGAGAACATGCACGATGGCTTCAAGTTCGAGGTGCACGACGTCATCGGGCACAAGAAGGTCACTTTCAACACCCCCGAAGAGATCTATGACATGCTCGTTTTCATCGGCGCGCCGGCGCGCTACTGCGTGAAGGCAGTTTACACCAAGAGCGGAGAAGTCGCCGCGGTGTCGTCGACGCAGCGCTTAAGCCTGATGGCTGGCCGCTACGTCGGCAAGGATGATCCGGTCTGCATCGTTCGCTCGCAGGGATCGTTCCCGGCCGTTGGCGAGGTCCTGGAGCCGTTCGCCTTCCCGGCCATCGTCGAGGGGTGGATGCGCGGCTCGCACCACGGCCCGCTGATGCCGGTCAGCTTCGCGCAGTGCAATCCCAGCCGCTTCGACGGCCCGCCGCGGGTGATCTGCGCTGGCTTCCAACTGGCCAATGGCAAACTGGTTGGCCCACTCGACATGTTCGACGATCCGAGCTTCGACCCTGCCCGCAAGCAGGCGAACGTAATCGGCGAAGTGCTGCGCCGCCACGGCCCCTTCGAGCCGCACCGTCTGCCGCTGGACGAAATGGAATACACCACGATGCCTCAGGTGATGCGGAAGCTGGAGGGAAGGTTCGAGGAACTCTAATCCGATCCTTAGGTCGACATTTTCCCCTCGATGCGAGGGGCCTTGCCCACGTGCTTCGTGCAAGCGCGTGGGCTCTTTGTGTATAATGGGTACTACTTGACTACAGCCAGCGGGCGTAGTATCTTAGTTAGCGAAAGCGTGTGTAGTACTCAGCCGGCATGAGGGGTCCCCTTAATGAACCTAGTCAGGCATAGTGCTGACGGCCACGGCGTGGTGGCGAGCTGCGCTGCACAGATTCTAGTTACCGGCCTGAACCACAAGGCAGCGCCAGTCGAAGTCCGCGAGCGGCTGGCTTTTAGCGAAAGGCAGCTCGGCGACGCGCTGGACGCGTTAGCTAGATACACAACCGAGGGTCTCATACTCTCCACCTGTAATCGCATGGAAATCTACGCTGTGGCCGACGAAGTGAGCTCGGGCGTGGCCAGCGTGAAGGATTTCCTCACCGCTTACCACCAGATACCACTGAAGGAGTTCGAACGACACCTTTATACCTATGTGAACCGAGGCGCCGTCAATCACCTGTTCGCCGTGGCTTCGGGCATCGATTCGATGGTGGTCGGTGAGCCGCAGATTCTTGGGCAGGTGCGCGACGCTTTTGAGATCGCCGAGAAAAAGCAGAGCACGGGGAGGATCCTATCGGCGCTCTTCCGGCACGCCATCAAAGTCGGCAAGCAGGCTCGAACGGAAACCGATATCTGTAAGAATGCCGCCTCGGTGAGCTACGCGGCAGTCGAGCTCGCCAAGAGCATTTTCGGGGAATTGAACCGCTGCACCGTTCTCGTCGTCGGCGCCGGCAAAATGGGCGAGCTGACCGCGCGGACGCTGATGGACAACGGCGCAGGCTCCCTGCTCGTCACGAATCGCACCCTGGAGCGAGCGAAGGAACTGGCGACCTGCCACGGCGGTAGGCCGATCGAGTTCGAGCGGATGGGGGAGGCCCTGGCCTCTTCCGACATCGTGATCAGCTCCACGGGGGCTGACGAGTACATCGTCAATGCCAGCGCCGTCAAGCAAGTCATGCGCCAGCGCAGGAACCGCCCTATCTTCTTCATCGACATTGCGGTGCCACGCGATATCGATCCACAGGTAGACAAGATAGAAAACGCCTATCTCTATAATATCGACGACCTGCAAGCTGTGCGCGAGACGAACTTGCGCGAAAGAGAGAAAGAGGCCAGAAAGGTTGAAACCATCATCGATGGCGAGGCTGGCAAGTTTCTGGCCTGGTGGCAAACCCTCGACGTGGTGCCCACAATAACAGCGCTGCGCAGCAAGGCTGAAAGCATTCGCCAGGCTGAGCTGGCTAAGGTAATGCCCAAACTGGGAGATCTATCAGAAAGGGATCGTGAGAAGATAAACGCGCTGACTGTCGCGATCGTCAACAAGCTCTTGCATCCTCCCATCACCCGCCTGAAATCCCCTAGCAACGGACATGATGCCAAAGCCTACGCCGACATCTTGCGCGAGCTGTTCGACCTGTCAGACAAAGCGTGAGACGCAGGGCGACGGCCACGTCCAGCCCAGAATTGACGCACTTTTCGAAAGTGTAGAGCTAACGAACTGGCCATCGATAGGCCCAGTGCGTATAACGTGGCGATGCCCAGACCCAAATCGCTGTAAAACCTCAGGTTGACGCCCAATCTGCTTGACAAGTTCAGCCGGTAGAGTAGAATATGAGCCGGCCCATAAGCCAGAAAAAAGAGCCGACCAGGAACGCTGCGGTCGCACTCGTCCGCAATGGGCGCTTGCGCATTGGTGCAAGAAGAATTCCAACTAAAGGGAGGATGATGGTGTTTCGTAAGAACTGGCCAAACCTGATCGTTGGGACCGTCGTTTTGGTGGCTCTGGTGCTATCTGCCTGCGCGCCGGCTGCTACCCCGACCCCTACCACCAAGCCAGCCGCGCCGACGAAGGCCGCGCCTGCGCCGACAAAAGCAGCGGAGCCGACAAAGCCCGCCGCGCCACAGGCGGCGACGCCAAAGCCGGCAGAGGCCAAGCCAACGCCAGCCGCGGTGAAGCCGCTAGACCCGCCGGTCGCCGTCAAGGCGGGAGTTGCGCCACAATTGTCCAATAGCGCCCTTTATATTGCGATGGAGAAAGGATACTTCAAGCAGGAAGGCTTGAACGTCGAGCTCATCAACTTCGCCAGCGACACGGAGAAGATGCCCCCACTCCTCAACGGTGATATCGAAGCCGGCGTCACCCTTTTTCAGGCCGCTATGTTCAATGCGATGGCTCGGTCTGTCGGCGTGAAGATCGTCTCGGGCGCGCAGCGCTATACGCCGGGGCACGGTGGCGTTATCTTCACTATCAGAAAAGATCTGGTCGACCAGATCAAGGACTTCAAGGATCTGAAGGGAAGGAAAATAGCCCGGGCAGGCCAGGGGAACGCCGCCGACATACTCGTCCAGAAAGCGCTCGCCAAAGGCGGGCTCACCGATAAGGACGCCGACATCATCATCCTTTCTGCCGCCGATCAAAACGTCGCCCTCGCCAACAAGTCGATCGACGTCTCCCTCCAGACTGAGCCGCAGGCGACGCTCGGCGCCCGCCAGGGACTGTCAGTCAAGTGGAAGACGGCTGACGAGATCTACCCGAACCTGGAGATCAGCGCCTGGGCCTTCTCTGAGAGGTTCCAGAAGGAGAAGCCCGAGGTGGCAAAACGATTTATGGTCGCTATTATGCGGGGCGCCCGCGACTTCCTCGACGTTTTCCAGAAGAATAAGGGCGACCGCCAGGAGATGCTGGCCATATTGATGAAGTACACCGGAATCAAAGACGCGACGCTATTCGACGAGGTTGTCTTGCCTGACTTCGAGCCAAACGGCGTAATCAACACAAAACTGGTTGGGGACGACCTCCAGTATTACAAGGACAAGAACCTGATCCAGGGCAACGTGAATCTCGACGATCTCTTCGACACACAGTACCTGGATTACGCTATCAGTAGGCTCGGAAAGGCTCAATAGAGTTGATTGAGAGAAAGAGCGAGGAATTGCCCCCCGCTTTTTCCAAATCAAAGGCGACACAATAATAAAATGCGGGAGGAGCGCACATGGCGTTCAACGATCTCAGGAGTTTCGTGAAGCGGGCTGATGAGCTCGGCCTCTGCAAGACGGTCGAAGGGGCAGACTGGCACCTCGAAATCGGTGCTATCACCGAGCTGGGGCTACACAAGCCGAAACAGCCTATGCTGCTATTCGACAATGTCAAAGGCTACCCCTCTGGGTACCGGATAGTCTCGAACTTCCTCAACACGTGCAAGCTGGTCGCGCTGGCCTTCGACCTGCCTCTGGAGGCCGAAAACCTGGACCTGGTACGGGCGTGGCGTGACAAGATCCAGGCTGAATTCAGCCCGGTGCCACCCGTAGAGGTCAAAACAGGGCCGGTGATGGAAAACGTCCACGTCGGCGACGACATCGATCTTTACGAGTTCCCAACACCTAAGTGGCACGAGCTCGATGGCGGCAGATACATCGGCACCGGTAACATGGTCGTACAGCAAGACCCCGACACTGGCTGGGTGAACTGCGGCACGTACCGAGTCGCGGTTCATGGTAGAGACATAGCAACAGTCTATATGTCGCCAGGCAGACACGGCGACGTGATGCGGAAGAAGTACTGGGCCCAGGGGAAGCCCTGTCCAGCGGCTATCGTCTGCGGTAGCGAGCCACTAATGTGGAGTATGGCCCACAGCGCCATCGCGCGTGAGGTCAGCGAATACGATTATGCGGGCTGGCTGAGGGGCGAGCCAGTCGAGATCGTCAGAGGCGAGTACACCAAGCTGCCGATCCCAGCCACGGCCGAGATCGTGTTGGAAGGTGAGATGATGCCACCGGGGACCGAAACGGTGCCTGAAGGCCCATTCGGCGAATGGCCCGGCTACTACGCCAGCGGCGCAAGGGACGAGCCGATCTTCCGGGTCAAGTCGATTATGCACAGAAACAATCCCATACTTCTGGGCGCGCCGCCTCAGGTTGGACCTTATGACATGTTCTTCGGCAAGAACATCATGCGTGCCGGAATCATCTGGAACGAGCTCGACAAGAACGTGCCGGGCATCAAGGGTGTGTGGCTACCCTGTGAGGGCCGAGGCCCGAGCATTATCATCGCCTCAGTTGACCAGAAGTACGCGGGCCACGCGAAGCAGACTGCCAACTTCCTCTCTGGCTACTATCAGGCGGCCTATATGTGTCGCTTCATCATCGTTATCGACGGCGACCTCGACCCCTCCAATTTCGGCGATGTTCTGTGGGCGCTGGGGACGCGGTGCGATCCCGCGGAGAACATCGACGTTTTGAAGGGCTGCTGGGGCACGCCACTGGACACGATGCTGCCACCGGGCAAGAGGGCTAACAAAGACTTCTCGCACTCTCAGGGCATTATCGTCGCCTGCCGGCCCTTCTACTGGATGAACGAGTTTCCGCCAACGGTTAAGGGCAGCCCCGAGCTGATGAAAGCGACCAAGGAGAAGTGGGGCAAAGAGGTCTTCGGCGACGACTAATCGGAACCATAAACTAGCCCAAGCCTAGCTATCGACCCAAGGAGAAGGAGCGATCAAACGATCGCTCCTTCTTTATGCCAACTGCGCTGCTAAATCGCTGTGTTCTGATCGTAAGGCATTGAATTCTTACACGGAACCGTGTAAACTATCAGATAGGCAAGCCTCAGGTGGGCATTATCAGGGCGGTCAGTGTATCAGAAAAAAGGAGGCTGCGTGGTGGCTCCGAACGAGAAGCCTCGATGGAACAGTGGAACTGTCAGATCGCTGCGCGAGCATCTAAAGCTGACGCAGCAAGAGCTCTCACAAGAGCTCGGAGTGCGTCAGCAGACAGTAAGCGAATGGGAAACGGGCCAGTATCATCCGAGGGGCACCTCGGCCAGAATGCTGAGCATCGTCGCCGAGAGGGCAGGGTTCAACTACGATGGAGATGGCGACTAAAGGCGTCGTCCTGAACGAGAGAATCGTATCCGAGGTCTGGCAAAGACAGATCCTCACCAGGCCGCTCCGCACCATGGCCGGTCAGGAGATCGAGGTGATCTACGGCGGCAGGCGCAGTTGTTCCCACGGGCCTGACTTCCATCAGGCGATAATCGTCTTTGACGGCGAGCTCAGGCGCGGCGACGTCGAGGTTCACGTTCACGCCGCCGATTGGTATGGCCACCGACATCATCTCGACCCAGCCTACGACAACGTCATCCTCCACGTCGTTATGTGGCAGACCAACGATGCCACGCCATGCAAGTTCAATGGCGAAGTGGCTCCGGTTCTCTGCGTCACCCCCCACCTGGCAGCGGACGTCGACGAACTGCCCTCCTTGCTGGCGGCACACCCGTACGTACCGTTTCGCTGCGCCGAGAAGTGTGACGAAGACCAGGTTCTGGCCACGCTGGACATGGCGGGAGAGCAGCGGCTGCTAAACAAGGCCGCGTCAATCGAGGGCACCCTTCCGGTTCTCGAACCGGAGGAAGCGCTATACCGCGCGATAATGATAGCGCTTGGCTATGTCCGCAACACCGCGGCCTTCGCCGAGGTGGCCGAAATCGTTCCATTCTCACTCCTGCGCGCCATCGCTCTGGGAGAAAAGGATGTAGACCGACCGCTGGCTCTTCAGGCTATCCTGCTTGGCAAGGCCGGGTTACTACCCTTCCAGCGCGTGAGGCGGAGCGCTGACGCAGATACGGAATCGTCATGCCTGTTATCAGACGGCGATCAACTCTACGAGAAGCGACTCGCCGGGAAATGGGATGAACTGCGAATCTGCGACGATGGCTTGAGGTGCACAAACCCCTGGCGCTTCGGTGGGGTGCGCCCCGACAATTACCCGACGCGGCGGCTCGTCGGCGCCGCCGAGCTATTCGCCAGCCTGGCGAATGAAGGGCTTTGCAAGAGTCTTCTCGGACTGCTCAGGAACCCCGACCCCCGTGCGGCCCGACGTGCGCTCGAGATGACGCTGATGGTCAGGGCGTCGTACCCCTACTGGCAGCGCCATTGCGACTTTGGCAGGCAGCACGCGATGGCTCGATCGGCCGGCGATGGTGCGGCGAACGCGGAGAATTGCGCTTTTCTCATCGGCAAAGCCCGGGCGGCCGAGATCATCGTCAACGCCATCCTTCCGTTCGCCATCGCCTACGGTCAGGCCACATCTGACGACCGGCTTCTGCACGCCGCAATCGCCACTTATCGCGGATACCCGTTTTCCGCCGGAAACGAGATTACACGCTATATGACGGCGCTGCTGCTGGGCGCTCAAAGGGCATCGGATCTCCGGACGGCACAGCGCCAGCAGGGCCTACTGCATATCTACAAGTCGTGGTGCGTCGACAAGAGATGCGCCGATTGTCTACTCGGTCAGCTCCGCGTGGCCTAGCCGAACCGGACCTGTCTTATGGTCGTCTGCCTGGTACTATCTTCCTAGTTGCAAACTCGACGTTTTGTGCTATTATTAGCTCGTAAGCGTGAATGCTTACGAGGTTACGCAGGGAATCGACGATGAGATGGACGATGCACGCGAAGGCCACCATCAACAGATTACAAGCGGCTTCATTCGGTTTCCTCTCCCGCTTTTTGTGGGCGCCTCTGCCCACGTATTCTGCAGTGTGGATGACGTATCGGCTCCAGCCCCGGTACGTCTCGGCTGCAGTAGAGCTTCAGGGCAGGCGCCATAGATAGAGCCTCGTCGAGCGAGCTCGTATGGTGCCTGCTCTAATCTCGTTCTTATGTTAGAGCTATTCCACCAGCGCCGGCCCTGGGGTCTCCGCCGCGTTGTTGGGATCGTACACCACGGTCGTGCCCGTAGTGCCTTCGAGGATGATGTTGTCGGCCACGACCTGTCCGCGAACCGTTCCCGTCGCGCTGCCGGCCAGTCTCGCTGTTCCTTTCGGCACGTAAAGAGTCCCCAGCAACGTAACGTCGTTGCCACCAGCGATTTTCACCGCGTTTTGCGAGTCGTCCGCCGACCAGATGATGATGTTGTTGTACGCCGGACCGCTGTAAAGGTACACGCCACTGTTGGCCTGGATGTTGAACGTGGCGCCGTCGTCAAGGACGAAGCAAACCGGCCCGGCGGATTCCGCGCCGCCGTTGATGGTTACCCCCTGCGACCTGGTTACGCGGTACACTCCTGGGTTGAACTTGACTTTGTAACTGGAGCTAACGCTAATCCAGTCATACGTCCCCGGATTAATCCACTCGTAGCCCCAGGGATCCATGGTGGACTTCTCGACGATGCCGTTGCTGTTCCAGCTCACTCCAGGGCCTGAAACAATAGGTCCGCACTGGCTCCAGCCCGGATCGAACAGGTCTGGCGGGTTGTTCACCAATCCTTCGTCGGCGCTGATGGTGCCCTCGAACCCCCCGCGCGAGTACGCCTTGCGAGTGGCGTGCAACACGCCTGAGATGTTCTGGGTTTCCCCACGCGAGTAGGTGCTTCCGACGACATTGACGTTGCCGCTTCCGTTGACCCACGTGGACGGGTCGCCAGGATCGAGCGAAAGCGTGGCGACCTCAAAATTCTGGTGCTTGGCGCGGGCGACGGCGCGGGCAGAGACCTTCAGTTGAACCCCGAGGACCCCGGCGAACAGTGTGTTCAGGTTACGCTGGACCCGCACCTCGATGTAGTCCGGCTGCCCGGCGTATGGGCCCGTGGCCGGCGGGACGTCCACCCGCACTTCCTGATTCCAGACACCGTTATTGGCGCCGGAATCGGTCTTGAATCCGTTATTGATGGCATATTGCCGGGCATCCTTAACGGCGTTGGTAGTGACGAGGGTAACGTTGGGGATCACACCCTGGACATCCTGGGCGCCCACTAACGCCGCGGCATCGGCGGCGTCCTGCGCAGCCCGGCGCTGGAAATACAGATTGCCGATATCCACGGCAAGGGCCAGAAACCCCATCAGCGCCGTTCCCGCCAAAGCGACGATGATGAGGACCTGCCCCCTTTCGAGAGATTCGCTTATGATCGTTGACCTCGTTCGGAGGACCGATGCTGTCGCCAGTCGTACTCCCAGACGCACTGGCGCCGCCAGCACCCCCCATTTCCCCGGACGCGCTATCGATTTTCCGAGCATCATCTCACCTCTCAGGACCATTCCAGCTACTCAATACGCATCGTCGATTGAGCATCCAACGTTATAGTGGGCAACGGCCCGATCCAGTTGGCGTAAAAAAGCTCAAAAGGATACTGAACGCTGACCGTGAGGGGCAGCGCCTGAAAACGGTTGGTGCCCATCGGGGTCTGAATCGTCACCGCCGTCTTGGTGAGGTCGAAAATCACCGCCTCGGAGGCGATCCGGCCCACAATGGTTTTTGTGCCGACATAGGACGTGATGTTTGGATAACTACCGTCCTTATTGCCAGCCACATCCCAATCCGAGCCTTGCAACACGAGGCCGGCCCTGGCCCCTTCGCGCGCGAGACTCGATAGGCTATTGTAGTAATATATTCCGCGCCCCAGATCGACCACCCCCAGAAACATCAGCAGCAACACAGGCAACACCATGGCAAATTCCACCGCGGACTGTCCACTTTCTCGAGCTCGCCGAACTAGCTTTGGCATAGAAATCATGGGATCTGCCCCCTTAGTCCGTCTATCAATTGAAGCGCGTTACAGTCGACGATCTGAGTGTGAGCGGCCCTCCACCCCACATGCTGCTGATCACCGGCGTGATGGCCGAGAATTGAGTGCGAACCTCCACCTTCAACTGGCCGCCTGTCGCCCAGGATGGATTGGCGGTGATCGTGATGTCCGAGTCGCCGATTGTCACGTAAGGATTCGATTCGGCCTTGATCACGCTCACCACGTCGCTTGTAGACCTGCGGGCGTCCATCCCATACTCTGCCCCGACCCGAGCGGCGTTGGCCACGATCACGTAGCGGAAATACAGGCGTCCGAAATCGACGGTTCCCATCAATATTAACAGGAGTAATGGGAGGACTATGGCGAACTCGACGGCGCTCTGCCCACGCTCGCCGACCTGTGAATGCCTCTTACACGCCAGCATGGCAACCAACCTCACCAACGTAATCGTGAAACCAGAATACCGAACAGCGGCTGGAAAGGAAATAGGAGAATGGTACTTCAAGTAGCTTTTCCTGGGTGCCCCGATACGGCTACTCGATGGAGCGGCTGAAGTCGGACACGAGCGCGGAGCGCTGCGAGGTCGCCTTGAAGCCCGAATCCGCGATAGAATACCGATCACCGGTTGAGTGATTGGAGAAGGAGACGACCGATCAATCAATCCCAGTGTGGCCGAAGCCCTCTGGCCCTCGTGATGTCGGCTCAAGGTGCTCGGCAGGCAGCCATTCGACGTGGCCGATGGGAGCGATGACCAACTGAGCGATGCGATCGCCACGTTTTACCGTGAACGGGTCTGTACCGAGATTGATGAGCAACACCGCTATCTCGCCACGATAATCGGCGTCGATGGTGCCGGGTGAGTTCAGCATCGCTATGCCGTGCCTAGCCGCCAGGCCACTGCGCGGGCGCACCTGTCCCTCGTATCCCTGCGGTATGGCGATAGCTATGCCGGTAGGGATGAACGCCCTTTCCAATGGCTTAACAATGACCTCCGCCTCGACTGCCGCGTGCAAATCCATCCCGGCGGCCCGCTCGCTCGCGTAGCGAGGCAGGGGCAAGTCCGTTGCGCCCGGCATTATCATAATTGGAACCTTAATGGTCTGTGCCACGTTGCGCCCTCCCCATCGTTATCGTCAGCCATTCTAGCAGGTGTAGACGCGCCAGGCAATCGTCTATCTATGATGAGCAACAAGCGACCTGGTAATTGACAAGGTGGGAAAGCCAGCGTAGAATACGCCCATAGCGTGCGCCCATGGAACACGTCGGCTGAGGGAAGGTCCCGTTACCAGCCCATTGAGCGGGATTCCTGTCTGGCGTTACGGACATCCCTTGTCCTAGGCCGTACCCGTGAGATCGATATCAAGATTGGAGGTTTTTGTCATGAAGCGACCCAAGGGGTCACGAAGCAAGGCGTTACTTACCGTCGTCATCGTACTCCTAGTCTCGGCGATCATCGGCTGCAGCCAGCCAGCCCCTACTCCAACGCCGACCAAGGCGCCGGCAGCGACACCTAAGCCCGCCGCGACCAAAGAGGCAAAGCCAGAGGCGAAAGAAGCCACCCCCGCAGCGAAAGCGACCGCGCCGGCGGCAAAAGCGTCCACACCAGCGGCAAAAGAGGCCAAACCGGAAGACAAGAAGCTGGTCAAAGTGCGAGTAGCCTACTCGGCCGTCAGCGGGTCGCAGGCGCCCTTGTGGGTCGCCAAGGAGAAAAAGCTCTTTGAGAAGTATGGCATCGATATCGATCTTCAGTATGTCGCCAGCAGCACAACTATAGCTCCGGCGATGCTCTCCGGAGAGATCCAACTGGCCATGGGCTCTGCGGGAGCGATAGTGAGCGCGACCGTTGCGGGCGGCGACCTGATCCTGCTCGCCTCGACAAATGAAGCGCTGCCCTTCTCTCTGTACGTCGTGCCAGCCATACAGCGCATCGAGGATTTGCGGGGCAAAACGGTGGGCGCTACCAGGCTCGGCTCTGTAACCGACTATGCAACGCGCCAGACGCTGAAGAAGTTCGGCCTCGAGCCCGACAAAGACGTCGCCGTGGTGGCGATGGGCGGGGTACCTGAGCTGCGGGCCGGCCTGGCAACAGGCGCAATCCAAGGCTCCGTGTTCGGGCCTCCGGACTCCTTGATGGCCAGGAAAGAAGGCATGCGCGAGCTCGTGACATTCTCTGACCTGAACATACTCTACCCGACGGGAGCGGTGGCCATCAGCAAGAAGTACCTGGACGGCAACCGTGACACCGTGAAGCGTTTTATGGAGGCCTTGATGGAAGGCATCGCCATCGCGAAGACCGACAGGGATTACGCGACGAAGGTGATTTCACAGTACTCCAAGATCGACGACAAAGAGGTCCTGGACGAGACCCACCTGATCTACGTGGACAAGCTGATGCCCAAGGTGCCGTACGTCACCGTCGCGGGAATGCAGGTCGTCGTCGACGATACGGCCAAGAGCAACCCGAAGGCGAAAGAGTTCAAGCCGGAAGCTTTCATCGATAATTCCATTCTGAAGGAGTTGGACGACAGCGGCTTCATCAAGAAGCTGTATGGTCAGTAGGACTCGGCGTTAAGCGCGGATTGCCAATCTATTTCAGGAGGTTGTTATGCCGGTTACTCAGACGAGGTCATCGGTCGATGACCGCTGGATTCCCTCGGCCTGCAGCATGTGCTATAACCAGTGCTCTATCAGAGGGCACGTCGTAAATGGCGTCCTGGTCAAGATTGAAGGCAATCCCGACAGTCCAGTCGGCTCCGGGAGATTGTGCGCTAAGGGGACAGCGGGCATAATGATGCTCTACGATCCCAACCGGGTCAACAAGCCCCTCAAGCGCACGAACCCGGAGAAGGGCATCGGCATCGACCCGCAGTGGGTCGAGATATCGTGGGACGAGGCGATGGACATCGTCTGCGAGAAGCTGAAGAAATGCCACGAGGAAGAGCCAAGGTCCCTCGTCTGCCAGGGAACCACCACCTGCCCTTCCACCAAGCTGTGGCTGAACCAGTTTGCCGTGGCCTTTGGCACGCCGAATCTTTTCTCGGCCGGCGGCGGTATTCATTGTGGCAACGGGGCGCACCGCATCGGCGGCACGATGCACGCCTCGTGGTCAATCGTGCCGGACTATCAGTACTGCAACTACGCGATCTACTTCGGCTGCAGCAAGGGCCACGCCGCCGGCCACGTCGCCAACCAGAATGCGCAGGACGCCGCCGATGCCCGCGCCCGGGGCATGAAGATGGTCGTCGTCGATCCGATGTGCAACTTCGCCGCTGGCAAAGGCACCGAATGGGTCCCCATCCGCGTCGGCACCGACGCCGTCCTCGCGCTGGCCATGGCCAACATCCTCGTCAACGAGCTTGGCATCTACGACCGTATGTATCTCAA
>JACPRP010000063.1 GCA_016189905.1 Chloroflexota bacterium
CAACGGCTCAGTCGATGCCGAACCTGAAGCCCAGCCCGTGCCGCTTGCCCCGCTCAACGTCAGCGGCGTCGTCGTGAAGAAGAAAGACCTCATCGAAGCCCTGCGCATCTACATCCCACTCATCGCCGACATCCAGGCTTTTGAGGATGGCGAGCAGTTCTACATTATGTTGGGGGGCCAGGGCGTGGTTGATGGAGCGTAGGGGTCTAAGAATAGCGTACCGAAGCGACCTGATATCACGAATAGGAGAAGACCGTGGAAAAAACGATTGCGAGAACCCTAACGCACCGCGAGTTCCTGAAGATGTGTGGGCTGGCCATTCTCGGGGCTGGGACAGGTCAGATGGTCGTGGCGCCAAAGCCTGTGTCGGCTGCCGACGGAAGCTTCGATAACTTGACTGTTACGGGTAACGCTCTTCTTGCGACGACGGGCGGCAGGGTTGGGATAGGGACGGCTAGTCCCGGCGCAAAACTAGATGTTAGAGGCGATTTCATTTCCCTTATGCCCGGTTCCGCGTGGGGCGGGTATGTGCTAACAGACACCAACGCAGGCTGGATATCTACGCTTAAGGTGGATGCTAATGGTTACGGCTATTTTCATCTTGGCAACAGCGTCGATAGCTACAAAGTGGTTATTCGAGCCAATGGCTCCTCGTACTTCAAGGACGGCAATGTCGGTATCGGGACGGATAACCCGAACCCAGACGCAAAACTGGAGGTTAGAGGTGGCAGTATTTTGCTTGTTCCTGGCTCCGCGTGGGGCGGGTATGTGCTAACAGACACCAACGCAGGCTGGATATCTACGCTTAAGGTGGATGCTAATGGTTACGGCTATTTTCATCTTGGCAACAGCGTCGATAGCTATAAAGTGGTTATCCAAGGCAACGGCCCCTCATACTTCAACGGGGGGAACGTGGGCATCGGGACGGCGAACCCAGGGGCTAAGCTGCACCTTTATGATGGTGCGATCAGGATCGGCCAGCGGGTGATCGCGGACGATGGCGGGAGCTATTATGCTTAGCGTGAAATAGGATAGCTGACCTGTTCACAATGTCAGGCTGGTGCAGAGGGGAAGGTCATCTGAGCGCGTTGGCTGCCGGAGCGAGGGTCCGCCAACTTGAGCGCCGTGGGGTAGTGTTTCACGATGGAGGAGACGATGGAAAAGACAATTGCCAGGACCTTAACTCATCGCGAGTTCCTTAAGCTATGCGGGCTTGCCTTAGTCGGTGCAGGAGCCGGCCAGGTTGTTTTGCCTCCCACGCCAGCGCTTGCAGATCAAATCCAGGGGAACCTGGACGTCACCGGCGCTATGATCTCGCTTGGCACTGGCACGGCGGCGACCGCGTCTTCGACGAGCACTTATGGGTCTATTGTGGCACGCGGCTCAGTTTCCAATTTCAACCTGAACCTCCAAGATGGCAGTGGCAGGGTAAACCTGCTATGGAACGCTACCGGTGGATTAGGTAACTACGTGGTCAGTTCCGAGCCGGCGACCCGCTTAATGTTGAATTCCAATGGCGCAGCCGGGGGCACCATCGCCTTCTATGGGGCCGCTGCTGGGGTGGCCGGGAATGCCATAACCTGGACCCACATGGGATACCTGAGTAGTTCTGACCAGGTGTGGTTCAGCCCGCGAGGAGTTTCCTCCGATCTATATATTGGCCCAAACGGCAACGTTGGAATCGGAACAACAAGCCCAACCGCTACTTTGGAGGTCAGGGGCGCGATCTCTTCGAGTCTACCCGGTAGCGGCGATTGGAACGCTGGAGTGATAGATCTAAAGGATACCAGCAATAACAAGTTGTGGCAGATTAGTAATAGAGGCAGCGCCGATGTCGGTAATGAGAACAAGCTAATTGTGAACTACTATGATGGGGCCGCCTGGTTTGCCCGTATGACCATCGACACCATGGGCAACGTTGGCATCGGGACGATAAGCCCAGAATGGCCGCTAGAAGTGGTGGGCGATTCGTGGGCCACGCGCCTGAGAAGCTCTGATAACGCAAAGCGAATGTACCTTGGGTGGTACAGCAACCGTGGGCAGATGGAAATCTCCACCTGGGATTCAACGAACGGGTGGGAGGCGGTGCCTCTGCAGGTTCGGCCCAACATCGTGTCTTTTGGAGGTAAGGTTGGCATCGGCACGACGACGCCCGAGGTGCTGCTGCACGTTGCGGCGGGCGGCGTCATCAAGGTCGGCACACGATTGGTGGCCGACGACGGGGGCTGCTATTATGCCTGAGATGCACAGGGGACGGAGACTGTTGGGCTAGCACTATGATACGCTCGGAAGTCGGTTCACGAGTTATGCCAATTGATCATAGACGACTCCTATATTTCCCCGCCCTACGCAGGCTGTAGTCCTTCTGCCGAAGGGCTACAGGCCCCGCCCCCCCCGGAGAATATCGGGCCCATAGAGGGGCAATTGGTACTATGCTATCAGGGTCGGGCTGCGGGACGAAGATTTTTCTCGAGGAGAGGTAGGGATGCCACCAGTCAAGAACAGGGTATCACTGGAAGCCCAGGGGGCTGTGACGCCAAATGGGGCGGTCGTCGCATCCAGGAAGGGAGAGCTAGCCATCTCTTTGCCGGCCGGCGCTATAGCTGCACCACACGTTCTCACGATCCGGGATCGAGCCCATCCGACGCTAACCCGTCCCGGTGGCAGCGGCGTCCAGCCGTTAATCGCCTTTGATATCGAGCTGAGGGATGACGCCGACCGAATAGCTTCCGGGCGGCTGGAACAGGAAGCAATTATTGCCGTGGACCTCAACAAGATTTGGCTCGGCAACCTTATTCCCAACTCCCTCACGTTCTTCACTCTAAACGAGGAAACCAACCGTTGGGAGCCAGTGGCCTCCGAGCTGGATTATCCGGCGAAAAAGCTGGTGGCGCGCACAAGGCACTTCAGCGGGTGGAGTGTGGGAGGAGACGGCTATGCCAGCATGGTGCCGAACGTCCAAATGGCGCAGACCAGCCTCTTCACCCGTTCCGCCGACGCGGCTGTCGAGCTGAAGATGCCACCCGGCCTGAGTGGAATCGTTCCTAAGCTCGTTCTTCACTACAGCAGCAATGCCATCAACAGAACCGAGGGCAAGGATACCTGGGCCTACTACGACGTTCAATCGAGCTGGGTTGGTCTAGGCTGGGCTCTCGATCTAGGGTCGGTGACCATCCGCCACGTGGACACCCAGCACGTAATGTACTTTATGTCCCTTGGCGGCACGATCGATCGTATCCTTCAAAAGGATGGCCAGCAGAGCGGAAACCGGTGGTATCTCCAACGGGAGAACTTCACGAGAATCGAGCACTTCCCGGACAGCCCTACCCTCGACTATTGGCTGGCGACCACCAAGGACGGCACCAAGTACCGCTTTGGATACGTCCTGGGTGAAGGGTGGGACGCTATGGGCGATCCTACGAACACCGGCTCTCGGCAGGAGGGCGTCTACTATTGGGTAGATGGCAACCCGCGCGGTTACAAATATCGGTGGTTGCTCGATCGAATCGAGGACACTAACGGAAACGTGGTGACGATCAAGTACAGCGGAACGCGCGCCGAAGCTCAGGGCGATAATTGGAGCAATTTCTATGACGTCTCCTGTTACCCCAAAGAGATCTTATGGAACGACCGAAGCCAGCAGCCTCGCTGGAAAGTTGTGTTCAACCGCACCGCAGGGCGCCTGGATCCGCCGAATAGCCCGGTCAAGATGTACGAGACCGATGTGCTCAATAGCATTGACATGTTCGTGAACTCGTCGGATCCTTACGCGGATATCCCAGCCAACTGGCAGCGCATACGCCGCTATCAGCTCAACCAGCATTGGATCGTCGTCGCCGGCGACGCGCGGTTCGGGGCCACCCGCCAGCACCTGGTGCTCGATTCCGTTCAGGAGTTCGGCAGCGACAACACCACAACTTTACCTGCCTGGACGTTCACATACGAGAACCTTTTCCTTCGCTACCTGATGGACGGCCAGACGCAGGTTGGCCTTCACGAAATGCCCTTTCTCAAGGAGGTGGCTAACGGCCACGGCGGGAGGATCGTGTTCACCTACGAATCGGTCGCGTCTTACGCCGACGACGACGAAGGCATCGACCGCTCGCAGTGGCAGTGCGTGGCCAGTCGCACCGTTTACGACGGGCGCACCGACCCGGCCGGCGCACCGCTCTACCAGAAGCAGAGCTTTGTGGGCACCAACGCCCTCTTGTCTTTCGCGGAGAACGATTACGTTCCCGAGTTTCGCGGCTTCAACGTCGTCACCGTCACCGACGCGCTAAACGCGAACATCGAACAAAAGCATCGCTTCTTCCAGGGCGCCGTCGACACGACGACGCGCTACCGTTCGGATGGCTCTAGCGTGACGGACACGGAGGGGCTGGTAGGGCTGGAGTACGAGGTGCAGTGGCTGGATGCGAGCACCGAGCTACGGCGACAATGGACAGACTACCACAAAGTGGCCTGGGCTGGCGCCCCGCTGCAGGATCTGCCCCAGGGTGTAAGGCCGGACAATACGATCTACTTCAGCGCGCCCGAAGACGCGCGCCTGTACCAGGGCGCAGGATCGTCGCGGAAGGTCGTGACCTACGAGGATACTCACGGCAACTGGACCGAGATGAAAGAGTATGCGAGCGCGACCGACGCCAACTGGTACCGTCGCCAGACGCAGGAGTTTGCCAGCACGCCGAACACGAACGACTGGATACTGGAGAAGTCCAGAAGGGTGAGGACCTACGCGTATGGAACTGGCAGCGGCGTCCTCAAAGCCTCCACCGACTACTATTATGATAACAATGGTCGCCTGCCAGGGGGCAACCCTGGGGTTCCGGCGGAATACGGAACCGATTGGTCGGTGCAGAAGCCCGCCAATTTGCGGGCCGTGCGCCGCTGGCGCGACGACAACGGGACCAGAAAGTACTATGATGTCTTCTACGACTATGACGCGTATGGCAACAAGGTAAAGGAGACCGTGGCGCGTGATTGGGGGTCGGACACCGTCTGGGGCGCGAGCCTCATCGCCACGCAGTGGAGGGACGAGAACGAGGCATTGGGCTACGATAGGCTTTTCCGGGCTTTCCCGAAACACGTCGACAACGCGCTGAGCCACCGCACGACGTACGTTTACGATCCGAAGTGGGGCGTGCCCACCAGCGTCACGGACCCGAACAGCCAGGTCACCGCCTATGGTTACGACGCCCTCGGGCGCAAGATTGCGGAGTGGCTGCCGGGCGACTCCCAGGGGCAACCCGGGGCGGCGACCATCACCTACCGCTATCATGTCGGGGGCAGCCTGCCTTTCTCGGTTCAAATCGGGCGACGCAAGGATATGGGGGGAGGAAGCTTCGGACGCCGACAGTACGAATGGCGTATCTACGATGGCTCAGGGCGCTTGATTCAAACCCAGGTGGACTTCGACCGCTCCAGCCAACTCATCCGCGCGGTGGACGTCAACGAGATTCGGACCAAGTGCGACAGTTACGGCAGCTCCCCGGGCTTCAACCCCGTGACCGCTGGCCAGGACCGGATCCAGGCCAGCCACTACACCCAGCTTCGCAGCAGCATCCAGACCCTCTGGAACAACGCCAGCCTCGGCACGCTGCCCAACTGGTCGAGCGGCCTGGCGCCCGGGGCGGGGACGACCCCGGTCTTTGGCAGCGACATAGCCGATCTGCGAAGGTGGCTCAACCTCTACGAGAGCAAGCAAAACCTTGCCCTCACGAACCCGGCGAACACCGCCGGCACCGTGATCGTCGTCAACCGCTTCTACAGCAATCGCGGGCTGCTGGAGAAGGAATCTGTGCCCCACTTGCGCACCCCCAAGGTCCCGGGCCAGTTCGACAGCGCCGACTGGAACGCTTCGGCGTGGCCGGGGACGAGCCATACCTACGATGCGCTGGAGAGACCGCTCACCAGGACCAGGCCCGATGGAACCTCGGTCTTCACCTGGTCCTATAGTGGCTGGAGCACCACGGCCATCGACGAGAACAGGCATAAGAAAGTCTTCACCGACGACGCGCTGGGCCGGCTAGTCAAGGTGGAGGAGTTCTCCGGCACGGATCCTTACAACCGCGTGGGCACCACCAGTTATACGTACGACGTGGCCGACCGTCTCACCAACGTCTTCGACGCCACGTGCCACGATAGCAACGGCAACCTGTTGCTGCCCCCTGTTGGCAACAATACATCGATTCAGTATGACCAATTGGGCCGCAAGACGAGTATGTTTGAGCCCGATACAGGCCAGTGGTATTACGTGTACTATGCCGACGGCACATTGAGCCAGCAGACCGACGCCCGGGGACAGACGCTGACCTTCGAGTACGACGCGCTGAAGCGACTGCGCTACAGGAAGAACGGCGGGGCGACGCTGGCTGAGTTCGTGTATGACGAGGTCTCGGGGGGATTCGCGGGATACAGCGGCAAGGGCAGAAGGACGACGATGAAGTTCCCGTCGACGAGCAATCGCGTGGAGGCCTACTACGATGGCCGTGGCCGAGTGGTGAAGTTCAAGGTCGTGCTGGATAACGTCGCGTACGACGTTTTGAGCACCTACGACGACGCCGACCGGGTAGCGACGATCACGTATCCCAACGGCGAGGTCATCACCTACCGCTACGGCGACCACGGCTTACCCGTGGGCCTTGAGAGTAACACGCAGGGCAAGATCGTCGATAGTGTAAGCTACAACGCTCTGGGCAAACCTTTCGATCTCGTACTGGGGAACGGGCTTACCACTCAGTA
>JACPRP010000066.1 GCA_016189905.1 Chloroflexota bacterium
GGGCAAGGCCATGAGCACCTCACCTAGCATTGCTGCTCCCACTGCGACTTCGATTCCCACAGCTAACGACCACGATGCTGCCCAAGCATCTGCCCTCACCGCCATCCAAAAGCGGGCTCTGCAGCCCCTCTTGGTCACCATGTTCGCCGTCCAGTCCCCCTTACACCAACTTCCATTGGTCTTCCCGGTAGAGGACAACCTGCCCCTATCACCCAAGACGCGTTACCGCTCGCACTATCGCTACCTTGGCCCTGGGCGTTTGCTGGACAATGCCGAGCTAGCCAAGCTCAGCGATTTCGAGATCGCTCTTTACCTCATCGACTCTTCTCCCCTGGAGCGCCGCCTGGCCCAGGTCTACTACGTCCCCAGCGACAAAGGCCAGGCCCCTTTCCACCCCGTGTCGCTGTTCCTGTGTATCTGCCTGCGACGGGAGCAAAAGCTCAGTTGGGTGAAGCTGGCCAACCTCCTGGGGGGCGATAACGGTGCCGGCTGGCGTGCCCTTTTCGGTTTCCACGGGGATACGCCCGCAGCCTCGGGACTGCGCTACTTCTTCAACGCCGTCGGCGCCGGTCTGTTCGATGAACTCTGCCCCCGCTTCGTTCAGCTTCTGCAGCAGCACGGCTTGTTACCGGAACAAAGCCCCTACCCTGGTGATCCCCCGGGCCGAGGGGTAACAGTCAGCCACGATGGCATGCTCCACCCGTCCCTCAGTCGTCCTAGTTGCCAGTTGGCCACCAACGAATGCTACCAGCCACTGTCGGAACCCAATAATCGATGGCAAAACGACTTGCTCGGCTAACCAATCAGCCAAGCAAGAAACGGAGCAAGACAGAGGGGCGTTTTTGTGCCTGCGATGACTTAGGTATCCCGGCGCGTCTTCAAGGGTACCTCCAGTGACACTTGCGACCAGGGACGAGTCCCCAACGACGGAACGCGGCTGTTGCGTTAGTGGTAGCTCGACCTGCTGCGCGTTTTGCGCCGACCCACTGCGCGAAATTCACCTCCTATCAAGCGGCCTGCCAGCAAAAAAGCGATCGCAACCCCAAACGAAGGGCACACCACATTAGTATATACCCTCACAAGCTCGCTAACGACAATTACCCGCTGCGCAAGTCCGGCTTGTCTAATCCTTGACCTGACTGAGGACCTATGCTAACATGCTGTCTGTCGCCGTTAGCTCCACTCGAATCGGCAAGGGAGACAGGATAGAGGAGATCGCGGGGAGATAATTACTTGCGGGCTTTACCCGAAGTAAGGATGGTTCGCTACCCCCTCGTGAAAGGGTGAAACGTCCTCGCTTTGTTCGCGCCTCTCGTGTTCCTCGATGGGGTCCTACGCCAATGCTCAGCACCGTTCTTGACGTGAAGAGCACGTCGAGAGAATGGCTGACACAGCCTCACACATCGACGATAGGCCTTCCCGGCATCCAGAACAACTGAATAGTCGAGAACCATCAGGAGGCGAATCCCGTGCAAACAGGCTCCGAATCGGCGGCTGCAAGCCTGCCGGCAATGCCCGAATCGACGAGTCCAGAGATGGACAGGGTCAGGAAAGGGTACATTCTCGGCGTAGTCAATACCTCACACTTTCTGAATCACCTGCAAAATGGCAGCTCGGCGGTGCTGATGCCCCTGATGATGCAGGCGCTCGGCTTCAACTATGTGCAACTTGGCCTGATAGCAAGCTTGAACCAGGTAGCGGGCGCTGGCATGCAGGTCATTTACGGGGTGCTCGCTCAGTATTACCGTCGTTCCGTGCTCCTCGGCATTGCCAATATTATGTTGGGCTCGTTCAACGCCGGGCTGGGCCTTACCCAGACATTCACGCAGGTGCTGATCGTGCGGGTGATCGCGGGCCTCGGGTCGAGCGCTCAGCATCCGCTCGGAGCTACCACCCTGTCGAGCTTCTTCCGCAAGACAAGGGGCCAGATGCTGGGCATCCACACCACCACGGGCAATATCGGCTCGTTAGTCGCGCCCATCGTGGTCGTCGCATTACTTCGCTTCCTCGACTGGCGCACCGTCTTCATGGTTGTCGCTATCCCCAGTGTCGTGATGGGCTTTCTTTACTTTTTCGCCTTCGGCGACGTCGTGAGCAGGAAGAGCGACTCGAAGAAGAGCGGCACAAAGATGGCTCTCAGTAGCTATCTCGCCTGTCTCAAGAACCGGGAGGTAATGGTTGTCTCCGCGATACAGATGGTCGGCGCTGCCGGGCGTGGCACTGATATCAACCAGGTATTCTTCGTGCCATTCTTTATGGCGTGGATGGGCGTCGATATGGCGGTGGCGGCGTTGCTGCTGGCGCTACTCCAGTTCGGGGGCGTGCTCGGACCGGTTGGCATCGGATGGATCTCGGATCGGACGAGCCGGCGGTGGACCATTTTCGGGACGCTGTTTCTGTCCACGGTATCCACGATCACCCTGCTCTTACACTCCCAGGTCTCTATCGCCCTGTTTCTCAACCTGCTGGTCTACGGCGCAGTGGTCCAGTCTCGTGAAACGCTGACGCAGTCGATGATATCTGACGCGGTTCCCGAGGAACACGCCGACGCCGCCTTCAGTCTGTACTTTTTTATCGGCTTCATCTCAGGGCCGGCCTGGACAGCCCTCACCGGTTATCTCGTCGAGACCAGCGGCTTCGGAATGGCATTCCTCGTCGTCGGCCTGACTTATCTGAATGGCATTTGGCTGATCGGCCTGCTCAGCCCACGTAAGAAAGCGACGGCCAGGGGGGCCGGCTGATAGCAGTTCGATGCCCTGTTTGCCAAATACAGCGCGGTCCAGTAAGCGTCGAAAGACTGGCATTACTTCGATCGATAATCTGTCAGAGCTTTATAGGCTTTCGGGATCCGGCTCCAGACCACGTGCGTGTTTGGAGCCATTTCTTTGTAGCGGGCAAACGCCCAGTTCACCTGGGCAGCGATGGCCTGCTCGACGTGGGGGAGGGCCGCGGCCAATACGGCGCCACTCGGGTTGAGGATCGCCGTTCCACCGCCGAATGGCGCCGCGAGCACCACGTGCACCTTGTTTTCGTCGGCGCGCGAGCGGGCTAGCATCTGGAGCGGCCAATGCGAAGCCCAAGCCGGCCAGAGGATCGTGTCTGCCCCCTTCAACATCAGGCAACGGGACACTTCGGGAAGCAAGCCTTCCTCGTCCAGCATGATCCCGAGGCGCCCGAATGCCGTCTCGAACACAGCTAGCTCGTCGCCTGGCCGGTACCCGGCATCGTCCTGGTGCACTTTGCGATACTTGCCCACCAGTTTCCCCGCGTCCCAGAGGAAGCAAGCTCGATACCGCAGCGTGCCATCGTATTCGGTAAGGGTGGCCGCCAGCCCGCATCCGAATCTTGTCGATAGCTCGGCCAGGCGTGTGAGCGCCAACTCGGCCTCGGCAACACCGCTATCGGCGTCGCCGGGCATCGTCCCCGGCAGCACCACGAGTCGCACGTCTTGCCGTGACACGGTATCCAACATTTCCTCGACGCGGCGCAAGTACGCCCCGATAGAAGGCCGGTCAGCCAATTGGAAAGCAGCCATCCTCACCACGGCCGAATCAGGCGCCACTCGTTCGCGAAGGAGATGCGCCACCGGCTGGCCTGCCGTTGGCTGGGCAATCGCGGCGTAGGCATCAGGCCGACGCCGCACCGGTACGCCCTGCGCCATAGACGGGTCGATGTCACAGACCACGACCTCCTCGCGGTCGGGACTGGCCACCACGACCTTTTTGCCGTTCGGATCGACCACGCAACTGCGGCCGCAGTAAAGCACCGTGTCGGCCTCGATGCCAACTTTGTTGGCTGCGACAACCCAGACCCCGTTCTCCAGAGCACGCGCTGGGATCATATACTCGAATTGCGGATTGGACAGCGCGGCGCGGTCGCTGCCGCCCGTAACCCAAGCGGTCGCGTCAACGATCACCTGCGCGTCCCGCAGCGCCAGCACGCGGGCGATCTCGGGCATCCTCCCATCGGCGCAAATGAGCATTCCCAGTTTTCCGATAGAGGTTTCGAAGACATCGTACTGCGTTCCCGGCGTGAACCACCGCTGGTCGAAGTGCCACAACAGACTTTTGGCCGTCGAGCCGATCGCGTTGCCGTGGGGATCGAAGAGAACCGCCGTGTTCATCAGACGCTGGCCGACGACGGGCTGTACGAGCCCGGCCACGAGGTGGCAGCGATGCTCTCTCGCCTTGTCGCCAAACAGCGCCGCGATCTCGTCCCAGGGGCGGAGTCCTGCCTCGGCGTACTCTCGCTCGCCGCGCAGGAAATAGGCGGGATAGCTGCACTCGGGCAGCACGACGAGGTCTGCCCCATCCCGCGCGGCCTCGTCGATCATCTCCAACGCACGGTTGAGGCCGGCCTCAGCGTGGGCAAGGTCGTAGGCGGCGATTTGTATGCAGGCAACTTTCATTGAGGTTATCTTCTGTCCAAATAATGCGCTGGATTCTGCTTTGCTCTCGTCTGAACGGAGTTCCAGTTATCATACGGTATCACGCCCGGCGCGGGGGTGTCAAGGCCGCAGCCGTCGCAAAACACATTGACATATTGACACATTGCCATCTCACTACTACCATGCCTGTATGGTATTCTGCTGTGGCTGGTTTCTTCTTGACTTGATGGCCAGGGGTCAGAAGCAAGGAGGTATCAGTTCAAGGAGGTATCGGTTCATTGCGCATCATAAGAGGCGTCGGACTTTCTGAGAGAACTCAAGGAGGTAAAGAGGAAAACATGTCTGCAAGGAAAATGTATCTTCCGATCCTGTATCTGACGCTGGTGGCCTTGCTGTTGATTGTCGCCTGCGCTCCCGCTGCGCCGACTCCCACTCCCGTCCCAACCAAACCGCCGGCGGCCGCGCCAACTAAAGCACCGGCGGCACCCACTAAAGCCGCTGAGCCGACTAAGCCTGCCGCCGTGGCGGCGCCCGTGCAGCCAGCCGCTAGCCCAACCCCACGGCCGGCCACCCTCAAATTTGGCTCCGTCGCGGCCATCTCTCAGGCCGGTACCTTCGTGGCCATCGAGAAGGGCCACTTCAAAGAACAGGGGATAACACTGGAGGTGGTTAACTTCCGCAACGTTTCGGAGATGATCGCTCCCCTGGGGACAGGACAACTGGACGTAATCGCGGCGCCTCTATCGATACCCATGCTTGCCGCCGCCGACCGGGGCGTGGACCTCAAGCTGGTGGCCAGCGAAGGCCAGGGCCGCCGCGATTTCGATTCGAACTGGATCGTCCTGCGAAAAGACCTCGCGGATTCAGGACAGGTGAAGAAGCCGGCTGATCTGAAGGGAATGAAGGTGGCGATCCCTTCCCAGGGCAGTTCCGGCGATATGTACGTGCACATGATGATGGAGCAGGCGGGCCTCGCGCAATCTGATATCGAGAAAATGGTGTTACCCTTCACAGACCAGGCGGCTGCCTTCAAGAACAAGGCCATTGCCGCCAGCTACTCCACCGAGCCATTCGTGGCCGTTGGCGTCGAGCAAGGCTTTACCAGCAAGTGGATACCCGTCCGCCAGTTCTTCGGCGATGTGGTGCAGCACGCCGATATCATCTACGGCTCGAGCCTGCTCAAGGACCAGGACCTGGGGCGACGCTGGATGATAGCCTATCTCAAGGGAAGCCGTGACTATCTGAAGGCCTTAACCAGCAAGCAGGGACGGGCAGAGCTCGCGAGCATACTGGCCAAATACACCTCGGTCAAAGACCAGGCGCTGTTCGAGGCGATGGAGATGCCCTATCTGGACCCCAACGGTATGCCCGACCAGAAGAGCACTGAGGCCCAGTATAAGTGGTACGTAAGCCAGGGCATATACAAGGAGAAGAGGACCTTTGAGGATATAACGGACCTCTCCTTTGTAGAGTATGCCGTACAGAAGCTGGGCAGGCAATAGATCTTAGACGACGATCTCAGGCGATGCCTGTTCGACGCTCGCCACGCCGGTCAGGAGCATGTTGCGCTGTAGCTCCAGCCTCAGAAGGTCGAGCACGTGGGCGACACCTTCGGCGCCGCCGAGCGCCAGGCCCCAGAGGGCGACGCGACCGATGAGCACGGCATCGGCGCCCAGCGCCAGCGCCTTCAGCACGTCCGAGCCACGCCGCACGCCGCTGTCGAGCCAGACCTCTACCGCGTCCCCGACCGCGTCGGCGATCTTCGGCAACACCTTGATCGAAGGCTGGCAGTAATCCAGGATGTGCGCGCCGTGGTTCGATACTATGATAGCGTCGGCGCCCACCTCGACCGCCGTCACGGCGTCCCGCACGCTCATAATGCCTTTCAGAACGAACGGGAGATGCGTTTCCTTGCGTCTGGCCTTGACCTCGCTCGGCGACAACGGGCCGTTGAGCTCGCCGTGACGCGGCTCGTCGCCCGAGCCATTCAGGCCGGCGATCGCGTCGATATCCATCGCGATGGCGAAGCTGCCCGCTCGCTCCGCGTCGCGCACCGCCGCGACAAAGGCGGCGTCATCCCTGAGCGGCTTGATCGTGCGGAACACGGGCGCCCCTTCGGCGACCATCGAAGTCAATTCCTGAAAAGTGGCTGGGTGGCCCGCCGAGGCCGCGACGCCCGCCATCTTTGCGCCACGCGCCAGCAGCGTGAACGTCTCCGCGCCGCAGACCACGTTGATCATGCGCGACATCGGGGCGATCATGATCGGGGCGCTCAGGCGCTGCCCAAGCACCGTGGTCTCGGTCCTCGGGCTCTTGATGTCGTGCAGCAGATGCATCTCGAACGCGAGCTCTTCGAACGCCTCGCGATTGCGACGGAACGACCAGCCGGTCCCGAAGCCGCCTTCCTCGTCCAGCCACGAGGCGGCATTATTCCTGGTCCGCTCGCGCAAGACCTGGCCGGCGATCGACTTGATGTCAGACCATTCCCGGGGGAATCTGGGTGCGCTCACGTTTACCTCCAATCTTTTGTCCAAGTTTCCATTCGAAAACGTAGCACGAGGGCTTGTCCCCCGCCCGTCTTCCAGCGGGGACAAGCCCCCGCGCTACAGGGTGAGAGTCGCGAAATACTTAACTTTCGAACAACTCCTCGAGGTCTTTGATGGCTTTCTCGCGCAGGCGGGTGCCTTCGGCGTTGAGCAATTCCTTGTAGGACTCCTGCGTGCCGTAATCACGCGTGCGGATGACCACCGGCATCGGCGCCGCGTGGCCGAGGATCAGGGCCTGCTGCTTCGAATCGAGCTTGGCCAGAACGTTCCGCAGCTTATCGGCGCCGGGCAGGCCGGAGAGCACCGCCGAGATATCCTTCTCGTCGTCGAGCAGACAGGTGATGCGGGTGCCGATCTGCGACATGATCTCGTCGGCGATGCTGCTCGGCCGTTGGTCGACGATCAGCAAGGTGACGTTGTATTTGCGCATCTCACGGGCGATCGTGCCGAAGATCGTGAAATCGGCCACGCGCGGATTCAGGAACTTGTGCGCCTCCTCGATGGTGATCACCAACGGACGCGGCTCGCGCGCCTTTTCGCCCTGGGCCTCCTCCTTGCGCACCACGTAGCGCTCGTGGATGCGACGCGTCAGGATGTTGGCGACGAGGATGTAGGCATCCAGCCTGGCCTGACGGCCGAACTCCAGCACGACGTGCGTGCCACGGTCGAGGCATTCGAGAATGCGCTTCACGGAGTTGTCGACGGCCTCGGGCTTGAGGAAAGGCAGCGAGACCAGCCGGGTTTCGATCTTGCGGCGCAGCACCTGCAGCGTGCCGAGATTGAGACCGAGCCGCTTCGCCAGGTCCTCCATCTCGACGCCCGGCTCGATCTGCACGAACTCGGCGAGCCAGCGGTTATCGCCAAAAACGCGGCCCAACTGATAGACGGTTTCCACCTGCGGGGACGACAGGTCCAGGGCCTCCTGGAGCATCGCCACATCCTGGGGCTCAACCTGATCGTAGCCAATCTCCACCTCGGCATCGGCCGCTGCGCCCCGCGCCCGCGACGACTCGGGGTCCAGGGTAAAGATCGCGACCCGGCTTTGAAACAGCGGCTTGAGGCCCTTGACGGTCTTGCCACCCTCCCAGGTGCCGGCGTGGCCGTACTCGTTGTGCATATCGAAGACGAGGTTGACGGCCGCGTCCTTCTGCGCGATGCCGATAAGCAACAAGCGCGTGAGGAAGGTCTTCCCGGTGCCGGATTTGCCGAACACGCCGCTGCTTCGCTCGACCAGGCGCGGGAGGTTGAGGCACACCCTGGTCTCCATATCGAGCGGCTTGCCGATGTAGAAGTGCATCCCATCCTCCCGGCCGAAGACGTCGAACACGTCTTCCTCCGTCGCCTCGGCGACCGGCGAGAAGTGGCTGGGCACGGTCTTCACCGGCTGGATGCTGGGCAGGCCGTCCTCGAGGCCGACGCTCAGCATCGGCATGATCTTCAATGTGCCGAAAGTGCTGGTTCCCGCGATCACCTCGGCGACGAACGGGTCGGAGACATCAGGGGGTGCGACGGTGATCTGAGCGCTGCTCGCGCCGAGCTGGACGTCGGTGATCATGCCGAAGAACTTCCGCTTCTGGCCGACCACGACGACGTAGCGACCGACGGCCATGTCCTCGACCGAGGCCGAGCTGTCGAGCCGCGCTTCGAGCCCTTCCGTGAGCGAGCCGGCGACGATGATACCGAGGCGCTGCGCCAGCGGAATATCCTCCCATTCGCGCATCAAGGCTTGATCCTCCGCAAAATGCCATTCAGGCGGTTCACGTCGTTGATCAGCAGCGTGGCCAGCTCCTTCCCGGCGCTAACCAGGAACGCCCGCTCGAGATCGTGGGTGGCGCTAGCCTGTCGCAGCGCGGCCGCGATCAGCTCATCCACCGAGACCCGCAGGTTGGCGTCGATCAGCGCGTGCAGGAAGTTTAGCTCCCGCGTGAACTCCATGACCTCGTGAGCGGCGCAGCAGAAGACAAACCCGTGAATGCGCGGCGGCCGAGGCGGCAGGTATTGAAAAAAGCCGGACCCCTCGCGAAAACCGACGACCACAGCGGTGAACTCGGTGCGCAGGAGCTCCGGCAGCTCGGGGTTGTTGCGATAGATGTCTTCCTCGTCGGCCTCGTCCTTGCCTCTGGCAATGGGACGGCGCCCAGGATCGACGCCGCAGGTCTCCGCGTAGCAGACGATGCCGACGACGTCGATCGCGCCATCGCTCACCCGCACGAAGCTGCCGAAGTCCGGGGCCTGGTGCAGCTCGTAGCTCTGCGCCACGAACGTGGTGGTGCTCGCCTCGATGACCTCGCCGA
Source organism: Chloroflexota bacterium (assembly GCA_016189905.1). GTDB lineage: Bacteria > Chloroflexota > UBA6077 > FW602-bin22 > JACPRP01 > JACPRP01. Next base: position 9,228 of record JACPRP010000066.1, read on the forward strand.
TTCTCAGGTCCGTCCTTAAGCTCATCCTCTGGCCCATCTCCTGGCCCATTTGCACCCTCTTTTACGCTGACGGTGAGACAGCCCACAGATAGTATTCTTTGCGGCGGCTGTTTCCCGTGAAGTGGGGAGGAGCACAACCACGAAATACACGAAATACACGAAGGCTATGGGCGTAACCCGCAGCTTGGCGGGGCAAGTCGCAAGCACACTATACCTTACCTGGTCGATACGTGCAAGACACTTTTGTGGATGTTTTTGGTGGAAAGGGGAGCGGCGCTGACAACCGTTGGGCGTGGAAGAAGGCGCGTGGCGCCGAAGCGGTGGTCGAAACAATCAAGAAGCCCAAGCAGTTTCGCTCGATAGCTAGAGACCAGCGCCCAAGGACGGCCAGACAGTGGCTGCCGTTAGTCGTCTCTGGTATTTGTTTGCTCGCAGGCTTCATTAGTTGAGCCCGACCAATTGTCTGAACGTAGGGTCTTCTTTCAGAGGGTCATAGATCGAGGTCTTGAAGTATTCGGTCTGGCTTGCATCTCTCTTCAGCGTATCGGAGATTGCCTTTAGTGCAGCCTGAAGATCGCCCTTCTTCATATAAGCATAGGCCAAATCTGAATATGATTCAATATCATTTGGCCTAGTTTTTTGCGCTGAACGGAATGCTTCAATTGCAGCATCCACCTGACCCTTTTCTAGGTATGCCCAGCCGAGAGCATTATTGACGTTATATAGCCTCGGGTAAATACGTTCGGCCTCGTGATAGAGCTTGATCGCTTCATCAAAGTGCTTAGCTATTGCCTGCTCATATCCCGCTGTTAGCTTCTGGCTTGCTTTAGACATGGAGGCAACACTATCTTCCAAGCGTTCAGTCTCTTTCTTGATACGCCGGTCGAAGTTGCGAAGTTCGTTCCACGCAACGAAGGCGAGAACCGCGAAGATGATACCGACTATAGTGGCAAGGAAGCCGGCCGCGACGGTGATGCCCTGCATCCACTCAATAGCTGTCATTGTCGGCTCCAGTGGGGGTTTCTCTTAGTATATACAGCACTTGATTGCTTGTCAATGGTCAAAATCTGAGATCCGTGCATAATGGCAGCCGATCAATTGGGCACATATCCCCGTTGGCCTATCCGTAGGCCATTAGACAGGTTCTTGCGTCGAGACGTTGACCTTCGGCTTGCCAATTCCAGAAGGCATCGGTCCCATACTGTGCGGATCTAAGCAAGATCGCTGGCAACGGCTGGTTCCATCGTCTACAGTTATGCAAGGATCTCAGTCAAAATTGCCTGAGATCCTTGCATAACTCCGGCCGAGGCAAGGGGCGATTGCCAGCAACCCTGATGGAGCCCGCGTTCGACAACGGCTACGGATGGCGAAAGCTACGTGTCGACAGCGGCTTATTCAGTGCCGAAACGCCTCAGATCGGCTGCGGGCAAGGCGACGCTGAGCGAGCCCTGTTTGGTCGAGTGCCATTATGCACGGATCTCAGGCAAAATTGCCGGTGTCAAAATTGCCGGGAAACTGAGAGACAACTCTACAACCCCCGAATCTTCTTGCTGCGTTCTTTCTGCGAAAGGCCTGTCGGGAGGTGATCGGCGGTGAAGGTGGAGTCGACGAGGCGCCAGAAGAGGTCGCGGTCGGCGGCGCCGATGACCGCTTTTTCGTGGGATTCGGCCAGCGAGCGGGGATAGCCATCGCCGCGCCGGCACTGGTCGTAGATCACGGCGTGCACCAGCGCGAGGTGCGCGGGGTCGCGCGCGACCCATTCGGGAACCTCGACCCGGGCGATCTCGCGACCGACGTTGAGGTAGAAGTAATGGATCCGGTGCTCGCCGTAGCGCTCCAGCGAGATGGGAGAGGAGCTCAGGAACAGGCCAGAGCGCTCGCCGTCGGCGAGCGGGAGCAATGCGAACAGCAGACGGTCGAGGACGGCCGCGAGGCCCGCGCAGGGCTCGCCGTCGGTGTTCAGAAGCTCACGGCAATGCTGGGCACATAGCGCCAGCGGATAGGGGCACTCGGCGACGCGCAGGGCGTTGACGACGTCCGCCGCCCGCGGCCGGCTGATGTAGCTGGCAATCGGCACCTCTAACCGCCGGAGACGTTCGAGGCAATCCAGAAATCGTCCGGTCAACTGCTCGCGCAACTGATCTTCGATGCCCCAGCCCTCTAACGTCTGCATTATCAGCGTGCCATCCTGCAGCCCAACCAGGGGCGCATCGGCCCGGGACTGCTCGGCCAGCGCGGCCAGCGCCTCGGCCTCCGCGATGCTCCTCTTGACGGTGAGGACGTGGCCCTGCACGAGAAAGCGGCGGTTGTTGGAGATGATGTGCAGGTCGTCGGGCTTGAAGCCCAGAATGGGCACGCTCCGCAGCACGGCCCGGGCATCGGGGCCGTAGCGCAGCAAGACCTGTCCGATGTTCAGCAGATAACAGAGGGCGCCGCGATGCCGGTCGGGCTCGATTTGCGAGCCGTCGGTGGCGATGACGGTGTACTGGTCGAGGGGACCGGGCAGGGGATAGCGGGCATTGAGGGACTCCGTCGGCCTGCCCACGGGCCAGTAGGTTCTGCTGCTATCGATCTTCTGGCGCAGCGCCGCGGAGTCGTGGGCGTGGGCGCGCAGGGCAGCGATGGCCTGCCGCAGGTGCGTCTGCGCCTCGGCATCGTTTTCTCTGAGCGCCTCGCCCATCTGCTTGATTTGCCTGGAAATGCCGCTCAGGTCAAGCGTCAAGCTACTGCCATCTTCTCCATTCGCTCGATCCACCTGTTCGGCGCACGCACTTCGTCGAGCGTCGGCAGGGTCAGGGGCGACTGCCAGATGCGGTTCATGAAATCGATGCCCCGCTTGCCCACGATGTCGTTGACGAAGCGCTCGCCGAGCGTGTACTGTTCGAGCTTGATATCCATGCCAGTCAGTTTGCCGATAAGACGGTCGCCGGTCGATTTGTTCTTGCCCCGCTCCTCGAACCGGTCCTTAAGATATTCATAGCTCGGCAGGATGCTCTGGCCAACGGCCTGCATCATATGGTTGCTGTAGCCCTCCAGCAGGCACATCAGCGCCTGGAGCCGATTGAAGATGTGGCGCTGCTCTGGCGTCATCATCAGCTCCAGCACGTTCTTGCTGTTGAAGAAGTTGGTGCAGATGCGCTCTATCAGGGTGCGAATGCCGAGAGAATTGGACTGCATCCGCGAGAAATCTGAGGTGAGCGTCTCGAAGTAGCGTGTTATCAGCGAGTTCATATAGCCCCTGAGCCAGGGGTTGGCCTCAAACTCGTAGGCGTGGGTGGTTTCGTGCAAGACGATCCACATCCTGAACTCGTTGGCGTCGAGGGACAATCGCTGCTGCAACTCGCGTATGTTGGGCTCGACAAAATACAGGCGGCCTACCGTGAGCGGCTCGCGCCCGAGGAGCGATAGATCGTACTGTCCCAGAACACGTCGCGCCAGATAGCCCAGCAAGAAGCCCATCTGGCCACTGAAGAGTAGCTGGTTGACTCCCCCCATAACTTTCGCGCTGAGAGGGGACCCGTTATGCGCATTGGCGCTCATCTTTTCAAACGGCTCAAACATCAGCCGAAAGTTGTCGATGTTGGCGTCCACCCAATCGACCCTGTCGAACACGTGCACCGAGTTGAGCGGCTGGGGCAACATCTTGCCAGTGTACTCCGCGATCGGTTGCTCCGCCTGGCGCACCATATCCGCATACTGCGCGGACAGGGTCTTCTTCGAAAACGGAATCCCCACCGCCGAATGCCCGCACGATGCAATCGCCAGCCGGCGCACGTGTGACCAATCGATCAGATTCGACTCCGATCGCAGGAAACGCCTGCCAATCACCCACGCTGCTCCAGCCGCAGCGCCAACCAGAACCCCTGTTCCCACCGTTTTCTTAAAATTAGACATCCAAACCTTTCTTTCTAGCTTCGCAGCACGCGCTCGTCTCCCACTCGGCGGGTCACCTTCTGGTCGTCCAGGTGCTCCATCAAAGCGAGTACGTACTTACGGCTGCTTCCCAATATGTCACGCACCTCGGCCACGGTGACTTTGCCCCTGGCCTTCATATGGGCCAGAACTTTCTGCACCATCTGCTCGTAGGCATCCGGCAGAAACACGAGGCCGTCGGCAATCTTCACCAGTTTCTTCTGTTCCAAAAGCGCGTTAATGACTTCGTCGTCGATTCCAAAGCGCTGCTCCAGCTCAGGGAGCGACGGCGGTGAGAAAGGCGAATCGTCCAGAAGTCTCATCATCGCCTGAATCCGCTCTTGCTGCTCGTCACTGAAGCGCACGCTGTGCTCTCGCAGGCGCAGGCTCGAGCCATGTTCCACAGCACTCCCTCGCTCGACCAGTCGCTGCGTGATCTCGGCAAACGGCCTGGCTGAAAGAGCGAGCTTGCTCTTGGCCTCCTCACGTGGCATCCCCGCCCGCAGTGGATGTTGTTGGTGATACGCGCGCAGGATACCCAGGATCTCCTGCTCCAGTTTCTCCCAGGCCTGAATCGTGGCGTAATGATCGTTGAAGCGAACGACCCGCGAGGAATCGACCAACTGCGAAAGCGAGCTTTTGACCACATCCTGCGGCAGGCCGCTAACCTGAGTCAGCGTGTCGACCTCGCAGGGTCGTCTCCCTTCGAGAGCCTGGAGAACGATATCTTCAGGCGAGCCGCGCTGGAACACCTCAAGGCTTTCGACGACGGCTGTCTGGAACCGCCGGTGCCGCCTGGCGTGGGCGTCGACCACCTCGCCGCCGCCGATGGTCGCGTTTGGCGTGCGGATGACGAAGAAGTCACCCTTCACCGCCGCCACCGGCTCACCTAAGCGCACCTGGGCCCAACCGCTTTCCCCCGGCTCGATCTGCTCGACGTCGAGCAGCGAGACGGTCGCCATAACCTCCGAGGCGCCGACGTGCAAGCTAACCCGCGCACCGTGCTTAAGTGGCCTGGCGGCGCCGCCGAGTATTCTCAAGCTGACGTCGATCCGCTGGGTCGGGATGAGCCAGCGCGGCGTGGCGACGACATCGCCACGGCGGAGATCGGATGTGGCCACCGACGCCAGATTGATGGCGACACGACTGCCAGGAGGCGCTGTCTCGACCTTGTGCTTATGAGTTTGCAGGCCACGCACGCGACTCTTGAGGCCGGCGGGCAGAATCTCGACCTCCTGGCCCGTCTGAAGCTTGCCATCGATCAGGGTGCCGGTGACAATCGTGCCGAACCCGGCAAGCGTGAAGACGCGGTCGATCGGCAGTCTCGGGCGACCGACATCCTTCTTCTGCGGTGTATCCGCCAGCAGGCGCTCGAGCATAGCCTGCAACTCCGGCAGCCCCTCGCCTGATGTCGACGACACCGGCACGAGCGGCGCATTTTCGAGCACCGTGCCTCTCAAGCATTCCTGAACATCCGCGGTGACCAGCTCGAGCCATTCCTCGTCGACCAGGTCTTTCTTGGTGAGCGCGACGAGTCCTCGCTTGACGCGGAGCAGGTCGAGGATTGCCAGATGCTCCTCAGTTTGCGGCATGACCCCTTCGTCCGCCGCCACGACAAGCAGGGCGAGGTCTATGCCGCCCACGCCCGCGAGCATATTCTTGATGAAGCGCTCGTGCCCTGGAACGTCGACGATAGAGATCTCGCTGCCACCCGGCAGGCGCAGCCAGGCGAAGCCCAGGTCTATCGTCATCCCCCTCTCCTTCTCCTCCTGGAGACGGTCCGGGTCGATGCCGGTGAGCGCGTTTATCAGGGTCGACTTTCCGTGGTCAACGTGACCAGCCGTGCCGATGGTATACAAGGCGAGAAAATGCCCTCCCTAATCAGGTTTCATCTTTCCCTTTTTCTTTGCACTACAGAAGGCCTTCACCACCTCGGGGTCGAACTGCGAGCCTGAGCAGTAAAGAAGCTCGCGCTCGGCCTGTTTCACCGAGGTGGCTTTGCGATACGGACGGTCCGAGGTCATCGCGTCGTAAGCGTCGGCCACGGCGATGACGCGCGAACCGAGCGGAATCTTCTCTCCGGCACGCCGCGCGGGGTAGCCTTCGCCGTTGAACCATTCGTGATGGTGATAGACAGACGTCACACATTCCCTCGAATACAGCAAGTCCTTGAGCATCTTCAGGGCTATTCGCGGATGCTCGCGTATTATGTGCATCTCTTCTTCCGTGAGCCTGTCAGGTTTCGTGAGAATCTCGTCGGGAACGCCGATCTTGCCGATGTCGTGCAAAGCCGCCGCCTGACGAATCGTTTCAAGCTCTTGCCCACCGACACCTAACTCGCCGGCGATGACCGCAGAGTAGGCCTCTACCCTGTGGGAATGTGCCTGTGTGTACGGGTCTTTTCTTCTCAAGGCTTTTGCCAGCGTCACCAGCTTAGCCAGTTCGCTCTTTGATTTGCTAGCTTGTTCACCCAGGAGAGTCGTCAGCTTTTGGCCAATGACCCTTCGGCTATCGTCATCGCGACCTTTCATTCCTCCACCCCAACCATCAAACGTCCCTTAGTCGCTCTGGCTTTACCAGAGGGCCTCTTGCAGGGCAGAAATCAACTGAACATCGTCCTCTGGAAGAACTGTGCGCGGATCAAGAAGCAACTTGCCGCGCTCCACGCGGCCAACCACCGCGAGAGAGCCAGTTCGCAACCTTTCAGCCAGAGCCCCGGCGGCACGTGTATCGTCAAGCTGAATGGCCAGCAGCGATGTGGGAAGCGTCTCGCCGGGAAGACTCCCGCCCCCAATCGTCGACTCGCCTCGGATCGTCTCGGCCTTCAGCGACGTGCGGTCCAGAGCACTCAGCCATAGCTCGGCTCGCCGGTGTACCTCCTCCTGTGGAGTTTGAATCATGCGCCACACCGGCACCTTGTCGATAGCGTCACCATCGAGATAATGAAGCAGCGTCATCTGCAACGCGGCCAGGCTGAGCTTGTCGATGCGTAAAGCCCGCGCAAGCGGATACTTCTTCAGACGCTCGATCAGCGCCTTCTTGCCAACAATCAGCCCCGCCTGCGGGCCACCCAGCAGCTTATCGCCACTGAAGCAAACCAGGTCCACGCCTGCCGCCACACTCTCCTGCACCATCGGCTCGTGGGCCAGGCCGAACTTCGTCGTATCGAGCAGAGCGCCGCTGCCGAGGTCATCTAGCACGGCAACACCGCGCCTTCTTCCAAGCTCGACCAGCTCAGCCAGCTCCACCGAATGAGTGAAGCCAGAGATGCGAAAGTTGCTCGAGTGCACGCGAAGCAGCAGGCTGGTGTTCGGGCCTATCGCCTCCTCGTAATCCGCGACGTAAGTCTTGTTTGTCGTGCCGACCTCGACGAGCCTGGCACCACTCTGCCTCATCACGTCAGGAATGCGGAATCCGCCGCCGATCTCTACCGACTGGCCGCGGGAGAGGACCACTTCCTTATCCCGGGCCAGCGCCATCAGCGCCAGCAGGACAGCCGCCGCGTTGTTGTTGACGGCAAACCCAGCCTCCGCACCCGTCACGCGCGTCAAGAGGCTTTCGACGTGCTCGTGTCGCGAGCCGCGCTCGCCGGTCTCCAGATCGAACTCCAGGTTGCTGAAGCCGAGAGCGACCTCACTCATCGCCGCGACCGCCTCTTTTGAAAGAGGCGCGCGGCCGAGATTCGTGTGGATCACCACGCCCGTCGCGTTGATCACCCGGCGCAAACTGACTGTCAGGGCAAGCGCGGCGTTCTCAGCGACGGCGTCGACCAGCTCATCAAACGACGGGCACGCTTCTCCCGCCGCGATGCGCCTTCGAACACTCTCGACGGTCTCGCGGGCTATGTTCGACACCGCCCCGACAGAATGCACGGCGGCCAGATCCTGGACCCGAGCATCGCGCAGCAGCTTATCGATGCTCGGCAACTGACGAAACTCGCTTTGCACTGAGCCATCATCCTCTTACGCCATCTCAGTATTGTACCACGTCGAAGGGTGTCTCGCAAAATCGGCGGAGCCTGCCTCGTCGATCCGGATAAGCTTGAAATCCCCTGATTTCTAGGTTAATATAGTTTTGGAAGCAAGTTCGCGAGGTATACTTGGCAGGCTCGATTGTGGAGAGTGCAGAGTACAAGGAGGCGGTATCTATGCGCGTGTCGCGGCGGGATGTCCTGGGCAATTTCGACGACATGTGGCGTCAGATGGAGCGATTTGTAGAACACGGGGTCGGTGACAGACGGCCCCCGGTGATGTTCACCCGTACAGTCTGGCAGCCGAATGTAGACATCTGTGAGAATGCCGAACAGGTCGTGGTGCTTCTTGAGCTGGCTGGCGTTCGGCGTGAAGAAATCGAAATTTCCGTCGATGGCCTGGTCCTGTGCGTGAGAGGCATCAGGCGAGACGCTGTGCACGGACGTAAGCAGAGGGTCTACGTTCTGGAGATAAACTTCGGTCTCTTTGAGCGGATTCTGCCCCTTCCTGCTCCCGTCGACGCGGAAGCTGCCAGCGCGGCTTACGAGGACGGATTCCTGGAAATCGTCCTCCCCAAAGCCCGTGAACCGAGACCGCGAAAGATCGAAATCATAGCCTCTTGAGTACCGATCCGACAGCCCGGGTCATAAACCTCAAGAATTTGGAGGAGGCATGACAGGCATGGTAACCCCAGAAGACGGGGGGGTAAAGGCCGGCGATCAGCCCGGTATTCCTGCGATATTACCAGTCCTCCCCAGCGGTGAGACAATAGTTTATCCATTTATGGTGTTTCCCATAGCCATCGCCGCCGCGGACGAGCGGCGGGCGAAGCTGATCGACGAAGCAGCCGCCGGCGACAAAATGATCGGCCTTGTCGGCGTGGCCAGGCCAAACGATCAGCCGTCTTTTGAAGACCTTTACGGCGTCGGCACCGCCGCCGCTGTCATCAGGATGCTGAAGCTGCCCGACGGCACTATTCAGGCCCTGCTTCAAGGTAGGGCCCGCATCCGGTTTCTCGAATCTGCTCAGACGGAGCCATACCTGAAGGCCAGGGTTGAAGAGCTACCCGAGGAGATCGAAGAGGGTGTCGAGGTCAGGGCGCTGATGAAAAACGTCCAGACGCTGTTCGAGAAAATGCTCTCGCTCGCGTCCAACGCCACCGAAGAGCTCATCCCCGCGCTCTCGGGCATCCAGGAGCCTGGCACGCTCGCCGATTTCATCGCCGCCAACGCCGGCCTCAGCGCTGCCGAGCGGCAGGATCTGCTCGAGACGCTGCCGGTCAACGAGCGGTTTCGGAAGCTGACCAAGCTGCTGAACCGCGAGCTGGAGATACTGGAGCTGGGCAACAAGATACAGTCTCAGGTCAAAGACGAGATGACCAAGGCCCAGCGGGATTACTATCTGCGCGAACAACTCAAGGCCATACAGAAGGAGCTTGGCGAAACCGACGAGCGAACGATCGCGCTGAACGAGATGCGTGAAAAGATAAAGCAGGCCGACCTGCCACCCGAGGCGGCGAAGGAGGCTGAGAGAGAACTGGGCCGCCTGGCCTCGATGTCGCCGGCATCAGCCGAATACAGTGTGGCCAAGACCTACCTGGACTGGGTCATTGCCTTGCCGTGGCACAGGAGTACGGTCGATAACCTCGACATCGATCAGGCCGAGGCGGTTCTGAACGAGGATCACTACGACCTCGAAAAGGTAAAGGATAGAATCCTCGACTATCTGGCCGTGCGGAAGCTCAAGGAGAACATGCGCGGCCCGATCCTTTGCTTCGTCGGCCCGCCGGGCGTCGGCAAGACTTCGCTCGGCCAGTCCATCGCCAGATCGCTGGGACGGAAGTTCATCCGCATGTCCCTGGGAGGCGTGCGCGACGAAGCCGAGATACGCGGCCACCGCCGGACCTACGTGGGAGCGCTGCCAGGGCGCATAATTCAGGCAATCCGTCGCGCCGAATCCAACAACCCTGTTTTCATGCTCGACGAGGTGGATAAGCTCGGCGCCGATTTTCGTGGCGATCCGTCAGCCGCCCTGCTCGAGGTGCTCGACCCCGAGCAAAACTTCGCCTTCGTCGATCATTACCTCGACGTCCCCTTCGATCTGTCGAACGTCATGTTCATCACCACGGCGAACCTGTTGGATCCGATCCCGCCGGCTCTGCGCGACCGTATGGAAGTACTGGCCCTGCCGGGCTACACCGAGGACGAGAAGCTGCACATCGCCCGAAGGTATCTTGTGCCTCGCCAGATAGCCGAGAACGGACTCGACCCGGAGCGGATTCAGTTTGAAGATGCCGCGCTGGCGACGCTGATTCGCCACTATACCCGGGAGGCAGGGGTCAGGAACCTGGAGCGTGAGATCGGGACCGTTTGCCGCAAGGTCGCGCGTGGCTTCGCCAGGGGCAGCCAGACGCAGATGATGGTCATCAGGGCGGAGGACCTGCACGATTATCTCGGCCCACAAAGGTTCCACCACGAGCTAGCCGAAGAAAACGATGAGGTAGGCGTAGCAACCGGCCTGGCCGTGACGGCCGTCGGCGGCGACATTCTTTTCGTCGAGGCGACGCTCATCCCTGGCCACGGGGCATTGATGCTAACCGGACAGCTCGGGGGAGTGATGCAGGAGTCGGCTCGGGCCGGCGTAACCTATGCCCGCTCGCGAGCCCAGTTGCTCGGCGTGCCCGAAGACTGGTACGAGAAGCTCGATATTCACATCCACATACCCGCTGGGGCGATCCCTAAAGATGGCCCTTCGGCCGGCGTCACCATGGCGACCGCGTTGATCTCCACTATGACGGGTCGACCGGTGAGCAAAGATGTGGCGATGACCGGTGAGATAACGCTGCGGGGCAGGGTGCTCCCTGTCGGCGGCATCAAGGAGAAAGTGCTCGCCGCGCACCGCGCAGGGGTGAAGACGGTTATCCTACCTGCCGACAACGAGAAGGACCTGGAGGAAGTGCCCCCGCAGGTAAGAGAGGAATTGCGGCTGGTGTTCGCCCGCAATGTGGACGACGTGCTCCATATGGCGCTGAAAGAGAAGCGGGGCGCCGAGCCGTCCGTGCACGTGGGACCAGAATCATCGCTCGCTGAGCAAACGAGTGAGGTCGCGGTCGTGGCCGATTCTGAGAAAGGGTAGGCAGGAAAAGGGGGCCGGGAGGCTCCTCAATTCTGCCTGAGGTCCGCGCATAAGCATAACTCACCTTCTTGGCGAAAGGTCAATATTGTGCTATTTTGTACAAATGATAAACACTTTGGAGGAGGTGAAATGCGCGAGCGCAAACCGATGACCCAGACAATTAAGGCATCGGAGGTGAGGCAGCAATTTAGCCAACTGCTCAACCAGGTGTTTCGCCGGGAGACTCGGGTAATAGTCGAGAAAAGTGGCATTCCTGTGGCGGCGATCATCTCAGCCGACGATTTAGAACGACTTAATCAATTAGAGCAACAACGAACTGAGCGCTTCAAGGCGCTTGACGAGAGCTGGAAAGCCTTCGAGGGCATACCTACCGAGGAAATCGAGCGCGAGGTCGCTAAGGCTGTTGCGGCGGCACGGAAGAAACGTCGAGCGGAAATGGAACGCCCTGCCAAAGCATCGTGATAAAGAAAGATCATTCCTCGTACCTGCTCACCTCAAAGCGGAAGATACGCACGGGCTCGCCCGGCGAAATGCCCGCCTTCTGTGAGGCTATCGATATCTGCTGCTCCGCGCTCTCGACCCCCTCGAGGTCCGGCAACAGCAACCCGCGGCGTGCGCCGCTTTCCACGATAATGCCGTACCTCTTGGGATCGAGCTCGCCGGGGTCCGTGGCTAGCTCGCAGGGACCGAGCACGTCGACCGTGTAGGTCAGGAAATCAAGCTCTTCGGAAGAAACGGCAGAGAAACGGGGATCGCGGGTCGCGGAACTGATCGCGTTTTGGATTATCTCTTCGGCCAGGTTATCCTGCGTTGGCTCGAACGTGCCGATGCAGCCGCGAAGCTCGCCGAACTTCTTCAGACAGACAAAGGCGCCTGCGCGCCCCCGCAGCTCCGGGATCATCTCCTGGGGCGGGCCGGCGATGCGTCCATCGCCGATATAGCTTTCCACGGCGTCTCTGGCCAGGGCGATGATCAAACGTGCCGTCTCATTTGATCCCCTGAACTCGGTGTTCAACCTGGCATTCCCCCTTTTTGAGAAGCCATCAGCCTGATGTTCAAGTCCTCTCCGCAGCGGTTGCATCTGCCATTCACGTCCATCGCCAGAATCTGCGTGTGATAGCCACGCCTGCTGATGGCCAGATTCGCGCAAGCAGGACAGTACGTACTTTCGCCATCTTCCTCCGCCACGTTGCCCAGATACACGAAGCGCAGCCCCGCCTCGCGCCCGATCTGTCGGGCGCGTCGCAGGGTTTTGACGGGCGTCGGCGCCACCTGTCGTAAACCTGCGTTGGGGAAGAAGCGAGTGATGTGCCACGGCGTTTCCGCCCCCAGGGAGTCCCTGATCCACGTGGCGATGGCCTGAACCTGCCCATCGTCGTCGTTGAACCCGGGCACCACGTTCGTCACGACCTCGACGTGCATCCCCCAGCGCCCCTTCGCCCTGACGGCCACGTCGAGAATGCCGCGCCAGCGCTCCCCTGGGACCTTAGCCAGGCCGCTATAGGCGCGGTCGCTAAATCCCTTGATGTCGACGCGATAGGCGTCCAGGAAAGGACCGATAGTGTCCAGAGCCTCGGGCGCGATGAAGCCGTTGGTAACATAGGCCGTATAGAGGCCATTCTGCTTCGCAAGCCGAGCGCCCTCGAGCGTGTACTCCAGCCAGATGCCGGGCTCGTTGTAGGTCCAGGCGATGCCGGAGCAGCCGTGCTGCTTTGCCAGCGCGATGGACTGCTCGACCGAAAGAGACTGATTGTCTGCGCTTTCGCCCTCGACCAGCCATCCCCCCTCATGGTGTCTGGCGTACGATATCCGCCAGTTCTGACAGTGGCGGCAGTGGAAGTTGCAGCCCCGGGTGCCGAGTGAAAAGACCTTGGTGCCCGGATAGAAATGGAATAGGGGCTTCTTCTCGATTGGGTCCACGGCAACGGAGGATATCTCGCCGTAAATCAGCGTGAACAGCGTTCCCCCCTTGTTGAGGCGGGTCCGGCAGACGCCGTAATGGTCTGGGGCGATCTTGCAGCGCCACTGGCAAACGTTGCATACTACGCGCCCGCCATCCAATCGCTGGTATAAGATCGCCTCCCGCATCGCCTACGCTCCTCAGCCCAGAGAACTCCTAGCTCAACCGCAATTATATACCAATAAGCATAGCACCTGACAATATGATGTCAAGCAGTCGTTCGGTGCGGCATAAAACTTCCAGATGGTATAATTTACCGAGGAAGGAGCTTGTGCATAACAGAAACGGTCTGGCAGGTGTAGGGGTGAGAAAGCGTGCTAGCCTCCATACGATCCTGGAGAAGCGTTGGATCGGGTATTTCGCTGGCCTGGCGGCCGTGGCGCTGATGAGCGTCCTGATTGGCGCCGCCCTGGCTTACGTGAACATCACGAACCTGTACCTGCTCTACCTTGTCATAGTATTGGCAACGGCCGTGGCCTCTGGCCGAGGACCGGCGGTCGTCACCGCGTTGGCTGCTTTCTTAGTGTATAACTGGTTCTTCACACAGCCGCTCCACACTTTCACGATTGCTGACCCTGCCGAGTGGATCGCGCTTCTCCTGTTTCTTATCATAGCCGTGTTCACCGGCCAACTGGCCGCGTCTCAGCATCAGCGTGCAGACGAGGCTGTGCAGCACGAAAGGGAAGCGGTAGTTCTCTATGACGTTGTCCGTTTGATGAGTGAGCCTGATCTGGACCATGCACTCCACGCAGTGGCTGCGCGGCTGCACGATGAACTGCAGGCTGCGGCAGTATCGATCAACCTTACCGATAACACGGGGAACACGACGCGGGCTTCGTTTGGCGAAGAGGATGCCTTGCGGCTAGCTGACCTTAGGGCGAGCGCAGCAATGCAGGTTCTGGGACGTGGCTCGGCCCCGACTGCTACTCAACGAGGTAAGCCTGGCAGGTGGATTAAGATCGTGCCTCCTACTACTCCTTCTGCAGCGAGAAAGGCCACAGGAGATCGATTGCATCGAGTCCCCGTGATAGCGCATGACAGGCCCGTTGGGGAATTGCTCCTCGTTCGTAGCCCTGGAACGCCAAGGTTCTCGGCGAGTGAAGATCGGTTGCTCTCGGCCGTAGCGACGCAAATGGGTGTTGCAGTAGAACGCGCCTGGCTTCAGCACGAGGCGACGGAGGCAGAAATCCTGCGCCGCACCGACGAACTGAAGACGGCTCTCCTCAACGCGGTTTCCCACGATCTACGGACCCCACTCGCCTCGATCATCGCTTCGGCCGGCAGCCTTCGCCAGAGCGATGTTGCCTGGTCCGAGGAGGAACGAAGAGAATTCGCCGAGGCAATCGAGGAGGAGGCTTTGCGTCTAAATCAGATCGTGGGAAATCTCCTGGACCTATCCCGGATGGAGGGTGGCACGTTGAAACCGGAAAAAGGCTGGTACGACCTGGGAGCGCTGGTGGACGATGTTCTTGGTCGGCTGAAGCCACTCACTCAAAGGCATCGAATCAGCGTTAGCATTCCCGACGACCTGCCGCCGGTGTATCTCGACTACGTGGAGATCGATCAGGTGCTCTCCAATCTGATCGAAAACGCGATCAAGTACACTCCGTCGAAC
>JACPRP010000065.1 GCA_016189905.1 Chloroflexota bacterium
CCATAGGTACGAGTAAGCTCGGGTTCTCTTAGAGCGGCTAATCCTACAAATTCGATGGGCTGATAACGTGGGATGATAGCTGCTTCGTCACGCCAATCGACGTGCGCGTTGTCATACCATCATCAAGAACAGGGGCGGAAGAACGTGGAGCACAATATCGGCGCTGAAGTGGGCTATCACAGCCGAAAGCAGTCCTCGCCGCCAGTAAAGCCAGCCAAAGACGATCCCTGCCACTCCGTTGAGAACGATGGCCCGCACCACGATCAGCCAGGTAATCTGAACTATAGCGGCTGTCGCCGGTAAATGTGCTACGCCAAACAACACCGAGACCAGGATAATGCTTGACCACACGACAGCGGCGCCGGGCCGATCGCGCCGCGTTAACTTCGTCCCCAGCCACACCAGCGTGGTCATTAAGCCGAGGCGCATCAACAACTCCTCGACTATCCCACCATAAAAAGAGGCCAGGAAACCTTTCCATGCCTCAGGCTGCTGGCTGGATAGCTCTTGAACGGCAGTGAACAGTTGAGAGGAGAACACCACGACATCGAGCAGTATTATGACCGCACCGGTAATCAATCCGATCACAATCGAGGGCAGTAGCAAGGCAAGCAACTGTCCCTTTGCCTTTTTCTCCCGTGCTAGGAGAGCGTGCAACAGCGGCGCGCCAAGACCGATGCGCTCGCCCAGATTCAACCCCACGGACGTGGCTATTGCCGTGATGATGAGCGTTTGCGCGACGCTGGCGGCCAGGAGTAACGGAGTGATGGTCACGGCGCTCGGGCCGGTTAGGGCCAGCGCATAAGGCAGGATGCCCACCGCGCCGACAAGGGCACCAAGCATAAGGACACCAAAGACCTTCCAGGTGCCCGTGGCGGAAACCTTCCTTTCGTCTCCGTCACCTGGTTGGTCCTCTCTTATGGAAAGATGGTGTGACATAGCTGTACCTCCTCGTGCATCGAAATCGCCGGCGAAATCGTCAACGGCAACTGTGAAATGAGTATGTTCCGCCCCTACAAAGATATTAACACAACCGGCACCTGGGGGTCGCTGCCTCGATGGATTGCCAGATTTAAGTACCGCAGGCTATTTGAATAACTCCTTATAACGCACAGCGCTGCGCCCTGTATACAAGCGTATTTCGGCAATCGCACGCTGGCGCTATTCTTGCCAATTTGCGATGGGCATAGATCGTGGCCGGCCTGCAAAGTTCCTCGAACCTTCACACTAGACGATAGAGACGACCTCCAGGTAAACGCCGCGCTGACCGTGATTCTAGGTGTTATCAAGACGAGTCCGTTTATGGGGCTCGAAGAATTTCGTGAAATCCTGAGGCTAGAGGCTTTCGAGCTATAGTTCTGACCCCGTTGGACGTCCGTAGAGGCGAAAATAGACCCTTTTCACAGACAATAGGCTAAGCCAAGATAGCAACAGATAGGCAGGTTGTCAAGACAATTGGCTCCACTGACAATTGGCTCCACCGTTTGACCCAAAAAGCAGGATTGTTTGCTAGCCGACGGCCGGGTATAATGTAGATCATCTAACCACCTTGGAGGCTTACGAGTTGGTCGAGGATCTAATGGATACATTCAACGGTCCCGCGTCTAAAGGTTGCACCAGTAGCTCCGTGTATCATTTCGAGATAGGCCCGATTCGTCCCCCAAGCGAGGGAAATGACCGATCGCTGCTTCTTCGAGTCAATCGAAACTGCCCCTGGAACAACTGCCGGTTCTGCAATACCTACCGAGGCGAGCGCTTCGATTATCGAGGCGTGGAAGAGGTGATGCGCGACGTCGACGTCGTTCGCAACATCAGAGACCTGCTCGTGCGAGCCTCATGGCAAGCGGGTCGAGGTGGCAGGATCGACCAGCAGGTGATCGAGATGACCATTGGCGAGCATCAAGACATCTACGCACGGGGTGCCACGGATAATGAAGTGCTTTCTGCCCGTCTCCACAGTCTCGCCAACGTGGCGGGCTGGCTTTCCACCGGTGCTCGAACTGTGTTTCTGCAGGATGCCAACGCTATCATTATGCGTGCTAAAGAGCTGATCCGGGTGCTCGGTCATCTGAGGGAGACATTCCCCACCATCGAGCGAATCACATCGTACGGACGGGCCAGGACGGCCGACCGGAGGACAATTGGCGAGCTCCAGTCGTTGCGCGAGGCAGGATTGTCGCGCCTGCACGTCGGGCTTGAGTCCGGCTGCGACGAGGTACTCGCGTTTATGAAGAAGGGCGTGACGGCAGAGCAGCAGATAAGGGCGGGCAAGAAGATAAAGGCTGGCGGCATAACCCTCTCGGAATACGTGATGCCGGGGCTTGGTGGCAAGCGTTGGACGGAGCGGCACGCCCGGGATACGGCGGAGGCGCTCAACCAGATAGATCCTGATTTCATCCGGCTGCGGAGCTTGATCGTCCGGCGAAACTCTGCCCTCGCGGAGCTGGAGGCGGCGGGCGATTTCGAGCCATTGGACGAGGACGGAGTCGTCGACGAGATCGGGCTGATGATCGAGGCGCTCGAGTGCCAATCCTACCTGGCAAGCGATCAGATGTCCAATTTGCTGTGGGAGGTAGAGGGCAAGCTTCCCGAGGAAAAGCCCAAGATCCTGGAAACGATCAGGAGCTATCAACGGATGTCGCACCGCGAGCGCTTGCGCTTTCGCTTGCAGCGTCGAGCGCAATCCTACGTATCGGTCTACGGAGGCGCGTCCGACCAGTTGATGGCGAAGCTGATGGCAGCATCGGCTGCACTCGACAATAGCCGCGACCCGGGGCCAGTAGTCGAAGCTGCCATTGCTCTCCTGAAGCAGGGGTTCGTGTGATAGGCTCTCGCTGAATTTGTTCATAACGAAAAAGCCGCCACATTCAAGACCGTACAGGTCCGCAATGTGGCGGCAGAAAAGCCGCGCTAAGGTTAGTTGTATTATAGCAAGCTAGCGAGAGTTGTCAAGTACTACCAGGTCACAAGCTTCACGGTCGATCTATTGGACAATGGGCTTACCGTGTCGCCTTCGATAACGAGCATTCTCTCCAATTTGAGTACCAGCTCGGTGTAACGATGCAGCCTCTCCAGGAGATCGGCGTATTGCTGCACCTCCACATGAGCGCCACAAGAAACGCACTCAAACGGAATGCCTTCGCCAATCCGTTCAATCCGCAGCTTGTACTCGGCATCACAGCCACAGGTCAGCCTGATGAAGCGAATCCTCGGCATCAAGCGGCCTCACGACTCTTGGCAGCAATATTGGGAACTAGCACACGATAGCCCATCTCTTCGAGATTCTTGGTATGTTCTGCGACCAACTTATTGAGCTTGTCCCATTGCACTTTCTGGTCTTCAGTGAGTTCGTGCCCAGCGACATAATCAGCGAGGTCCTGGTGGATATCATTATAGACTGGCCAATCTTCAGTGTGTGCCGCTCGCTCCTCACCGTCCATCGTATGCCATTCACTCTTTAGGTCAAGAGCAAATTCCCAAGTGGATATAAGCCTACGAACAAATGTGTCGAAATCAGCGCTTGTGTATCGGGTCATCGCCACTTCACCCCCTTGGGCAAGGTTATCTTGTCTATGCTGGAAACTTGATACCCAGATGTGATTGTACCATAATCAGCAGAATAGATGAACCAGATAAAAGGACGACGATTCATTCCTGTCCGTTCTACCGGTAAACGATTTGGCGCCAAGAAGCCCAAGTACACTTTTTCATCAGTTCCCTGATAAACAACTTTGCTAAGTTCGTGATCATCGAGGATGCTACGTAGATCGGCGAGATACTGATCTTCTGAAGTACCATCAACCCATTGATTCTCCAACAAGACCCGCTTGGCAAAGTGAGCAATGACAGATGGCTCCTTGCCTCGCAGTTGTCTACCCAGGAAAGTGCGCCCACGAATATCTTTGTGCACAGAAACTTCACGCGAAGCGAAAGGCGCCCTCTTAACGTGCTCGATCACTGACTTCCACTCGTCGTCAGTAAGCGTTCGTTTGGGATTCAACAATGATCGTATTAGCTTGTTGGGCTCTTCTTGCATCTTTTTTGCCTTCGCCGCCTCCGCCGTCCACTTCCTAGCTTCCCTCTCCCCCAGTATATCACGAAGACTCCGCTCGTAACCAACCGGTCCCCACTCCTTATGCCTGGCAAAGCCGGCCACATCCTCCAGCTTCAGCTTGCCATCCTTGTAAGCCGCGAACTTGGCCGGGCCCAGAATCTCCCGCTTCCGCTCATCGCTTAGCCGCTCAAATAGGTCTGTACCTTTCTCAACCTGCACACTGGTCTCCGGCACATTCTTGAAGCCAAGCTCTTCCCAGGTCTTCGTCTTCGGCACCGTCCCACAGCGACAGTTGGGATGCGTGGCCATTATCTCACCCGGCTTGTGCAGCGTCCCGTGCTGCGACCAGCAGAAAGCACACGTCCGCCGATCCAGCGCCGCGTGCCAGATCCAGCCCGCTACCACGTCGTCATTAGCCTGGTAGGCGCGCCTGCTCGACTCGCGGTACGACCTCAGCGCCTCCGTCCGCGAGATCCTCAGCGCCCGCACCAGGTTCCCCCCCAGCGCCTGGTGAATCCAGCCAGCAATCACCCGCGGATTCTGCCCTGTGGCCACGCCGGTGATCAGCGCCTTGCGCACGCTCTCACTCGCCTCCGGCCCCAGCTCGTCAAGCAACTCTCAAAGTGGCGAGCCATCAGAAGTGAACCCCACTGCGACTAAGCCGGCAAACGGATACCGCGTCGCCTCGGTCGCGTTCATACGGTTGATCGGATTAGCGATCTGATAGGCCACCCGCATCACCGCCCGCAGCGCCACCATATCCTGCTGTGCCAGGTTGTACACGATGTTCCCCGCGCCATCCTGGATTACCGCCTGATCCAGAATCTTGAAGGTGATGTCCTGACGCACGGCCATCATCACGTTCGACCAGTCCCCCGCGAAGACCGACGTCACGCTGTCATCCATCACTCCGTTCATCGGGAACTCCAGCGGCTGGCCGTACAGGCTAGAGGGAGTGCCCGCCTGCAATGACGGCTGGAAGATCAGCCCACCATTCGCGTCCCTCAAGCCGCGCAGCTTCGCCTTGACGCTCATCGCCGCCACGAAGCCACCCACATTGAAGCCGTCGTCCTCGACCTTGGCCATCACCCCACTCTCGCTACCAAGAGCATCGGCGATGTCGGCAAACGCCGCGAGGGAGACATTGTGACTGGCCGCCACTGCGCCCGCGTAGATGTCATTGGGCCAACTCGCCGGCTTGTTGGTGCCGTAGAACACTGCCCCATCGATGGCCACCCCGAACGCCTCCACCAACCGCGGCCGCACCTCACCCCAGATATCGAACTCACTATCGTCCAGCACCGCCTGGGGAATCGGCACGATCACCGCCAGCTCCTCGGCGTTCAGATACTTGTTGCTCCACGCCTGTTCCGTGGTCTGCTTCAGCCCCGTATCGCCGTTCACCCAGTAGGCCGTGGGGAGCGCCGAAAGACATGGCATCCGCTGCTGCGAGCGGCTCATCGTCACCCGCCGCGCCAGCCGCAAGGCCGCCGAGTTCTGCGGCACGCCCTGGATGATGCTGGCGGCTACTTCCTCGGGGATCAGCGCCGCCGCGTCCGAACTTCGATCAATGATGTTGTTGTAACACATTCGTTACCTCCTGCTATCGCTACCTACCGGCAGCGCGTCTGATAAAATCGTTCATCGAGCTCCCCGCTGCGTTCCGTCCGCCGCCAGCCCCGCCATCGGCCAAGCCACGCGCCTGCCCGAAAAGCGCGGGATATTGCTTCTTGATCTCGCCGATCGCCGCGTCAAGCTTCTTATTGTCGGCGAGAACCTCGGCCGGGATCTTCGCCGCCACCAGGTCAGGGTATAACGCCCCGGCCTTAGTCGCCGCTCGCTCCGCCGTCGCCATCTGCACCCGGCCCTTCAACTCGTTGTTCTCTTTGCCGAGCTGGTCAAGCTGAGCCTGGAGCTTCTGTTGCTCCGCCATCTGGCCTTGCTTAATCTTCTCCAACTCGGTCGCCGCCGCCTTCAAGCTGTCGTAATCCTTATACTTGTCCCGCTCCCGCCCCAGCCGATCCTGGATGATCGCGTCCAGCTCCGCTTGCGTGAACGTCTTCCCGGCTCCCGCCGTGTTCCCGGACCCCTGTCCGTTCTGGTTGTTCTGGTTTGCGTTCTGGCCGTCGCCCTCTGGCATCTTCCCCCTCCGACTGTTGCCGCCGTCGTCGCGTAATAGCTACTCCCACACAAAAGAAAAAGCCGCCACATTCAACCCCATACCGGGGTGAAATGTGGCGGCAGAAAAGCCGCGCTAAGTTAGTTGTATTATAGCAGGCTAGCGAGAGTTGTCAATTACCAAAATACGAGCTTCCTGGCTGATTCTTTGGCCAAAAGCGCCGCAGTATCGCCTTCAAGCGTGAACAGATCTTCCGGCTTCACCATCATCGCGCTGTGCTGGCAAATGAGTTCAAGTATCCCAGCGTAGTGAGTGGTCTCGATGTTTGCGCCACATTTAAGACACTCGAAAGGCGCTCTGTCGGCGATCTTCTCCAGTCGCACCCGGTACTCTGCCCCGCGACGCTCGCAGGCTACCTTGATGAAGCGAATCCTCGGCATCAAGCGGCTTCTTTTCCTTTGGCAGTATCAGGCACAAGCACGCGGTAGCCCATCTCTTCAAGGTCTTTCTTGTGCTCGGCCACCAGCTCATTGAGTCGCGCCCACTGAGTTTTCTGGTCTTTGGTCAGCTCGTGGTTAACCACATAGTCGACAAGATGCTGATGGATGTCATTGTTGACCGGCCAATCCTCGGTCTGAAAGGCCTGCTCGTCTTCATCCATCCTCGGCCATTGGCTCTGCATATCAACCGCATCTTCCCATCGGCCAATGAGCACATTCACGAAGTGATCGAAGTCTTTGCTGGTATAGCGAACTGGCTTCAAAGCCATCGTACAACCTCCGGCAGCCCTATATTAGCTACCCCTGATACTTGGTACCCGGAAACTATTGTACCATAATCCGGGGAATACACAACCCAAAGATAATTCTCGGGCCTTGCTCCCAGCCGTTCACTTGGCACTCGGTTACGGCCTAATAGACCTAAGTACAACGCCTTACCCCTCCTCACATACACCGCCATTTTCACATCAGGATCGCCTGCCACGCTGTGTATGTCAGCCAAATATTGATCGAGGGTAGTGCTCTCAGTCCACTGACTTTCCACCAGAACTCGCTTAGCCAAATGAGCAACTATTGACGGCTCTTTCGCATTTAAGCGCCGGCCCAGAAACATCTGTCCTTGGGCCACCTTATCGACCCCTGTTACTGCTGACCGAAACGGCGCTTTCGCTACATATTCCAATACATTCCTGATCTCTGCCTCACTCGGCACCCGCTTCGGGTTGATCCACTCCCGTATCAGTTTGTTAGGTTCACCCTGCATTCGTTGCGTCTTCACCGCCTCCGCCATCCACTTCTTGGCTTCCTTCTCGCCTAGTATATCACGCAAGCTACGCTCGTAACCAACCGGCCCCCAATTCTTATGCCTGGCAAAGCCGGCCACATCCTCCAGCTTCAGCTTGCCATCCTTGTAGGCCGCGAACTTGGCCGGGCCCAGTATACGCTTCTTCTCGTCATCGGATAACCGCTCGAAACGATCCGTGCCCTTTTCGATCTCTACGCGGCTCTCAGGCACATTCTTAAATCCTAGCTCCACCCAGGTCTTCGTCTGTGGCACGGGAACGCACCGGCAATTCGGATGAGTGGCGAACTTCTCGGTCACCTTATGCAGCCCCCGTGCTGTGACCAACAGAAAGCGCACGTGCGACGATCCAACGCCGCGTGCCAAATCCAGCCATCAACAACGTCGCTGTTCGCCTCATAGGTGCGGCGGCTGGACTCGCGGTAGCTGCGCAGCACCTCCGTGCGGCTGATCCGCAAGGCTCGCATCAGATTCCACCCAGCGCCTGGCGCATCCAACCAGCGATCACTCGCGGATTCTGTCCCGTGGCCACGCCGGTGATCAGCGCCTTGCGCACGCTCGCGCTCGCCTCCGGCCCCAGTTCGTCAAGCAGATCCCGCAGCGGCGAGCCATCGGAAGTAAACCCCACCAGGTCCGTCAATGCCCCAGTCGGCAGCCGTGCAAACGTCGCCGTCACCCCTGGCGGCGGCTCCCCCAACCCGGCCAGTGCCAACTGCTCGACGTGCTCCTGCGCCGCCCGCACCGCCTCGGCCTGCTGAGCGATGATCGACTGCTCTGCGTACTGGGCAAATCGCCGAATTTCCGCCTCCGCCTGCTGCTGGAGAATCCGCAGCCGCTCGGCTTGAAAAAGCCAGGACAGCTTCACATCCTGACCCGCCGCCCGCGCCTCGGCGACCTTGCGCAACAGATCATCGGACTGCGCCTTGATCCGTTTCCACGCCTCGCCGTAGGCGTACACCATCTCGGTGGCCGCCTTGCGCTCATTGGCCAGTAGAGCCTTCCTATGCCGCTCGGCGATCTCGAAGATATCCGGCTCAGCCACTACTCGCCCCGCTCAAAATCCTGAAGCATCTTCTCCCAAAGCTGCTGGCTCCTCGCCTCTTTCTCCTGCTCCATCTGATCGATCTGATCCTCGGAATACCCAAACTCCCGCAGCAATTGCCGCTCACTCACCCCGATCTGCGCCTTCAGCGCCGCCACCTGCGCCTGATCCAGCTCGTTGCGCGATGTTGGATCCCTCCACAACGCCGACAATCGCACATCGCCGCCCTTGCCCGCGATCCGGAGCGCAAAGCTCATCACGTCTTCCCACACGTTCCCGAACCGAATCTGCCGCCACGAGCATTTCGGCGATAGCCTTAATAAGCGCATCCTGCAGCAGAATCACGTCGGCTAATTCCGAACGCCCAAAACCCCCAATAGCGGGCTCTTGCCATTCCGCGCGATGAGGGGCCCGGATGGCATCCCGGTGCCAGATACAAGGGAAATGAGAATCGAGTGCGACAGCGGTTACACCACCTCGACCAACTTCGAACGGCTAATGGTCGCCTTCAGAGAGTGTGCGGCCGGTTTGGCCGACTCATAGACAGCCCGCAAACTCAACACCCTGGGCTATCGCACCACCGGCAACCGTGGGCGGAACCTCTTAACAAAGGACTCGGTGCGGGCGATCCTCATTAACCAGTTCTATCTAGGCAGGCTCCCCGATGGTGCTAGCGGCTGGATAGCGGGTGGATAGATGGGAAGCATCAGCCTTTTCTAGCAGAGGAAGTATTCAACGCCGCTCAGGAAGCGCGAGCCAGGAACTTGACGACACCCAGGAGCGTAAGACCGAACACAGAAGTATGGTCGTTGTCGGGCATCACCCACTGCGCCCGGTGCCGGGGCAAACTGCACATCTACGGCAGCGCCGATGGCAAGCGCCGTTTCATCTGCTACAACCGCACCCATGGTAAAGAATGCAGGCAAGGCTCCGCCTTCCTATCAATCTATGAGGAACAAATAGAGCGCTACCTGGAGACCTTCCACATTCCCGCTGACCCTCAAGAGCAACTGCTGGCGATGCACCGAAAGGCACAAACCAGCTTCGACGATGCGATGGCCCAGCGATCAAGAATAGAGACCCGATAGAGGAACATCAAGGAACTGTTCGCCCTGGGGCGACTTGTCCAGGGAGGAATATCTGGCTGAGAAAGACGCCCTGCAACGTGAGCTCCAACGCTCCCAGCCAGTGAACGACCAGGCTGTCAAGTTGAGCAGGCTGGCGAAGATGCTAGCTGATGTGCCGCTGGCCTGGAAGAGAGCCGATGAGGAACAGCGCAACCGGATAGCCAAGAAGTTGTTCAAAGAGGTCTGGATCGAGGACAAGAAGGTTATCGCCGTAGCGCCCCAGCCCGACGTTGAGCCATTCTTTCAACTGGACTGGGAACAAAAAGAAACCCACATGAGCCGTCAAGTCTCATGTGGGACGGGCGGAAGCGACGGGATTCGAACCCGCGATCTCAGCCTTGACAGGGCTGCATGTTAGGCCACTACACCACGCCTCCGAAAAGCCCGATTTGCCCTCACAATGGAGCTAATCAAGCTTCGTAAAGAGATTTTACGACATTAGGAGTGACGATGTCAAGTTGCTTTGCCACTTGTCCAGAGATTCCTCTGCTGGCCGGTTCCGCCAATCAGGGTCCTTCGCAGCACTGTCTGCAGATGGCATTCGCAGCGCTCGATAGGCCAACCGCGTTCCACGACGAGATACTCGTAGGTATGCACCGAAAGAAGCGACCAGACAAAGTCGGTGGCGTCGTCGGTGTTCCAGCCTTCGGCAAGTAGACCATCCCTTGCAAGCCACTCGATAGCACGCCGGGCGATGTCCCGGCGAAATGACATTCGGTCCTGCCAGGCAGCCTCGGCCGACGGATCTGACCGCCGTGCGTCATAGATCAGGCGCGCGGTATCGTAGATGCGCGGCTCGATGGTCAAGTAAACGGAGACCAGGGCATCCAGGGCAGCCAACGGCTCCTTTACCTCGCGCGTACGTCGCAGAATCTCCGGAGTCCCAACTGACTCATCGACATGCTGGACCATCGCCACCAGGAGATCTGGCTTGGAGCCGAAGTGCAAGTACACCGCCTGGCGGGAAACCCCCGCCTCACGGGCGACCTCCTCCATGCCGACGTTGTGATAGCCACGCTCCAATAGTAGCCGCAACGCCGCAGCCAGTATCTTTTTTTTGGTTCGCTCGCGCCTACTTGACATTGCGTCAATTTTAGCATATTTTACACCTTGTAAAGTTATTTAAGTTGAGCGAGGGGAGACCCGGAAGTGCAGAAACTTTGAGGGGAGGTACCGTCATGCTTAGTGAGGAGAGAGTTCAGGGCTACCGCGCGGCCGAGCGGCGATTTTGGGAGCACTTCGGGGCGACGCCGAAAGAATACTTTCTCGATCTCGCCAGGCCAAAAGTGAAAGTTCGGATGTTGGAAGTAGGAGAGGGCGCTCCCGTGCTCTTCGTACACGGCGGCCCCAACGCTGGCTCTACCTGGACACCAATCGCCAGCCAGATGCGGGATTTCCGCTGTCTAATCCTTGATCGGCCGGGGTGTGGCTTGAGCGAGCCGGTGGATTATTCAGCTTACTCCACCGGTGATCTTCACTCGCTGGCCGTAGATGTTCTGACCTCCGTGCTCGACGCGCTTCACATCGAGCGACTTTCGGTCGTGGCCAGCTCATTCGGCGGCGCCTGGACGCTGTGGCTGGCCGGAGCACACCCGTCTCGCGTAGTCCGCATAATTCAGGAAGGGTGCCCGGCGCTCGTTCCTGGAATTAAGATTCCGTCGATGATGCGAATGCTTGCCTTCGGTCCGCTGGGACGGTTCATCGCGAGGCAGCGGGCGACCGAAAAGGTAATGCAGAGGACTTTCCGCCAGTTGGGTCACACCGCAAGCCTCACGGCAGGACGCTTTCCCGCGGCTTGGATGGATTGGGGTCTGCATCTGATGAACGACACGGACACTATGCGTAACGATGTGGCCGCGATTCAAAGGGTTGCCACCTGGCGCGGCTTCCGGCGAGAGGTTATGTTGAGCGAGGATTTGTTGCGCCGCGTGTCCCAGCCCACGCTGTTTCTGTGGGGTGAAGCAGACCCGTTCGGTGGAGTAGAGATCGGACGCCGAACCTGCGCCACGATGCCAAACGCCAAGCTCATATCGTTTCCTGCATCCGGCCACCTGCCGTGGCTGGACGATCCGGACAAGCACGCTCAGACAGCGCGCGAGTTCCTCCAGGCCCAGTAATGCCACTTGGACCATCGCGGTCTTCCAGCCTTCGCTTGCGCTCTGCGTTCCCGCGGTTCTATAATACCATCGGCGATAGGTCGCACCTATCGCCATCTAACCACTATTCGCTTGATGACAGGAAGGTACGATGGCTGAGGGTATACAAGATCGCGATAAGGAGCTTCTGAGCTTCGTCCAGTCGGTGCGCGCACAACTCGTTGGACGCGACCCGCTCACACTGGCGAGAAACACCGGAACGACGTTCGACGCCGAGATTTCTGGATTCGAGGTGACGGTTCTCGGCCGCGATTTCGTGCTCCCCTATCCGAGCTTCGTCGCGCGCGAAGCGGCCGTCGAACATCACGAAGGCTCGGCCTGGGTCCAGGCTCTCCTGATCCACTACTTCCGCACGGCGGACGGAACACCGCTGCAGCACAGGTGGATATCTTTTCGCGAGCTGCCGGGTGGAATGCTCTACGAGAAGGCCTTCCAGAGTTATACCGGAGACAAGCTGGCCAAGGCCTTCGGCAACGATCTCGATCGTTTCTCCGACGCCTGTCGCCGGCTCCGAGCGGACCGCGCGCCGCTTGGCGATGTTTCCTACCTGTTCCGGGCCCTGCCGCAGGTGCTGGTGCTCGTCGCTTACTGGGCTGGCGACGAGGAATTTCCTCCGACCGCCAAGATGCTCTTCGACGAGTCGGCCTGCCACTATCTACCCACGGACGCCTACGCCGCGCTCGGCAGCCGGCTCTGCAACACCGTCCTGCACGCCGCCGGCCTGCTCGACGAAACCGGGCCAGCGCCTGATTAAGAGTGCGATCCCGGCAGATGGCACGTGTCATTGACCAGCGAGACGACGAAGCGGCTCGGCAGCTCCAGATCGAAAACGCTGATCGCGCCGTTATCCTGCTCGATCTGCCAGTAGCGCGAGTTGTCCAGCTCGAGGGCGAGGCACAACAGCACCTTGCACACGACCTTGTGCGTTACGAGAACCACCTCCTGGTTCTTAAATCGCGCCGCCAAGTCAGCGACCAGCCGAGAAACCCGTGTCCTGACGTCTTCCAGGCTCTCTCCCCCGGGGATGCTCACGCTCTCAGGATGCGTGAGCCATTGCACGAACAGGTCCGGATACTTCTGGGCGACCTCATCGGGCGTCAGGCCCTGCCAATCGCCAAAATCGAAGTCGACTAGAGCATCCGCGATCTGGACGGCTAGCCCCAGCTTCTGAGCGATCGGTTCGGCAGTCTTAAGCGCCCGTAGAAGCGGACTGCTGAAAACCGCCGCGATCTTCTCGTGCGCAAGCCTCTCAGCCACGGCCCGCGCCTGCGCCGCGCCGGTTTCATTCAAAGGAATGTCCACGCGGCCCCGAAACCGCTCCACCTTATTCCATTCAGTCTGCCCATGTCGCACGAGATAGAATCTTGTCAATCTAGCCCTCCAGGTGAATGTTGGCGATCCCGCGCCCGCTACCCACCATATTCTACTTCAAGCCGCCACAAAATCAAACTGTTTGCCCGCCTAAAATCACGGTTTTCTCATGTTATCGCGCCATCGAGCAGGCGTTAGACAGGTCCTTCGCCGCCTCCGGCGGCGTGGAAAATGAATTCTTGTGCAGGTGGCGGCTTCGCCGCCACCTGCACAAGAAAAAAAACAATCACAAGCTCGCAGGGCGCGAGTCGGTTGAGGAATGAAGCGCCCAAGCGCACCTCGAATAACGGTTACTCAGCCATCGATGCCCGGTAGGTTGATAATATGAGAAAGCCCTGCTGCCTAGAATACAGAATGTTGACCCTGGCTCCCATCTTGCGGTATATTCCCTCACAGTTGATGGTTCGGAGTGTTGAAGATATGGGGAAGCGGGTCGTCGTCGCGATGAGCGGCGGGGTCGATAGCTCGGTGGCGGCTGCGCTGCTAAGAGAACAGGGATACGAGGTCGTCGGCATTACTCTGAACGTCTGGCCGAAACTGACGCCAGAGGAGGCGGTGGAAAGGCATGACGCCTGCTGCTCTCTTTCGGCCGTGGAGGATGCACGCCGCGTCGCCGATATGCTCGGGATACCCCATTACGTGCTCAACTTCCGCGAGGTGTTCCAGCGAACCGTCATCGACGATTTCGCCCGCGAGTACCTCGCGGGGCGCACGCCTAACCCCTGCATCCGCTGCAACGAATTCGTCAAGTTCGACGCTCTGCTGCGCAAAGCGCTCGGCCTGGGTGCGGAATACGTCGCCACCGGTCACTACGTCCGCGTTCAGTATGACCAGCAGCGGCAGCGCTACACGCTGCGAAAGGCCGCGGACCAGACAAAGGATCAAACGTACGTGCTCTATGTGCTCAAGCAAGAGCAATTGAGGCACACGCTGTTTCCGCTGGGAGACCTGACCAAGGAAAACGTAAGGAAGATGGCCCACGAACGGGGTCTGCCCGTGGCGGCCAAGGCCGAGAGCCAGGAGATATGCTTCGTCACCGAAAACGATTATGGCGTTTTCCTGACCGGCTATGTGCCGGATGCCGCCAAGCCCGGTCCGATTCTGGATACACAAGGCCGCCAGCTTGGACAGCACCGTGGCATAATCTTCTACACCATCGGTCAGCGGCGCGGACTGGGCATCTCGTCTCCCGAGGCGATGTACGTGGTCGCCATCGACGTGGCGGCGAACGCGGTCATCGTGGGACCCGAGAGCGAGCTCTATCACGACGAGCTCATCGCCAATCGGCTGAATCTGGTAAGCGTGGACCTCATTCGTGAGCCGCTGTCGGTGAGAGCTAAGGTGCGCTATAAGATGACGGAGACCGACGCAACCGTCCGGCAGATCGACCGCGACACGATAGAGCTACGCTTCGCCATGGCCCAGCGCGCCATCACGCCCGGCCAGGCGGTGGTCTTCTATCAGGATGGCTGGCTCGTCGGTGGCGCCACAATCGTCAGCTCGAGAAGCACGCGCCAGCGACATCTGCCGGCGACGCGCCTCGCGAAAGACAACGAAACGTCAATATGTTAGAATAAATTAGAGGCGAAGCATAACGACTGCCACATCGATGGCAGGACAGTTTGATAAGCCTATTTGAGACGATATCCGCCAGTCGTCTGGCGCGGCATCAGGTTGTATGAGGGGTAGTGTAAATGCAAGACGTCGACCGACTTGACCTAAGCGAGCTTTTCGCCGGCAGGGCTCAGCAGGAATGGGGCGCCCCACTCGCACCCCCTCGGCAGGGCAGCGGGCCTCCTCCGATACCGTTCACCTATGGCCTGCCCGATCCTGGCTCGTTTCCGTATCAGGATATCATCCAGGCCACGGCCACGGTCGTGAATCGAGAAGGACCGCAGGCGTTCCAGTACGGCACGACACGAGGGTTCGACGGCCTGCTCGATGTGATCATCAGCAGACTGGCCGGCCACGAAGGGATCGAGGCGACGCGGCAGAACCTGATGATCACGAACGGTGGATTGCACGCCCTCGACACCGTTTGCCACGCGTTCGTGAATCCCGGCGATACTGTCATCGTCGAGGCCCCCTGCTTCCACGGAGCGCTGGACGTTTTTCTCCGCCTTGAGGCGAAGCCAGTCGCCGTCGCGCTCGATGACGGCGGAATGCGAATCGAAGAGCTCGCCGACAAGGTGGCCTCCCTCGTCGAGGAAGGACGCAAGCCCAAGTTCATTTACACTGTGCCAAATTTTCACAACCCGGGCGGGGTCACGATGACGCTCGACCGCCGGCTGGCGTTGCTCGGCCTGGCAGCCGAGCACAAAATCGTGATCGTCGAAGACGACGCCTATCGCGAGCTTTGCTACGAGGACGACCCACCGCCATCGCTTTATGCGCTGGACCGGCACGGCCTGGTCATCAGATTGGGCACGTTCTCGAAGATTCTGGCCCCCGGAATGCGCCTGGCGTGGGCGCTCGGTCCAGAGAAAGCGATCTCCAAGATGCTGCTATTTCGCTTCGACACCGGCACGAGCCAGTTCGGCTCCCGCGTCGCCGCCGAGTACTGCCGCGAGCACATCGAGGACCACATCGTCGATCTGGTCAAAGTCTATCGCGAGAAGCGCGACGCCATGCTCCACGGGCTCGAAGAACACGTCGGCTCGCTGGCGCGTTGGACGAGGCCACAGGGTGGCTTCTACGTCTGGGTAGACCTTTCGGAGAAGATCGACTCGGATCGACTGCTGGAGTGCGCCAGAGAGGAAGGCGTGAATTATCTGAGAGGCACCGCCTGCTTCCCTGATGGCCGGGGTAGGAACTCGTTCAGGCTTTCGTTCAGCTTTCCAACGGCCGACGAAATCGTCGAAGGAACGCGCCGTCTGGGCCAAGCTATGCGGGCCGCGAAGAGCTGATAGACAGGCAACCGGGGCCGCGTTCTCGACAAAGTAACCGACGATTCGAAGGGATTTGTGATGAAGGTATCGGAGATTATGACGAAGGACGTGGTAACAGTGTCGCCTGACGCGAAGGTGGGCGAGATTGCGCGGCTGATGATCGAGAAAGGGATCACCGGCCTACCCGTCGTCGTCGGCAATCGTGTGATCGGGATAGTGACCGAGACCGACCTCGTCGCGCGCAACGCGCATCTCCATTTTCCCACGTTCATTCAGATACTCGACGCCAGGATCTACCTGCAGCCTCCTAGGCATTTCGAGGAAGAGCTCAGACGGATACTGGGCACCACAGCGGCGGACGTGATGACACAGGAGGTCATAACAGTGACTCCGGACACCGAAGTATCCGACGTCGCCACGCTTATGTTCGAGAAGAGGGTGAACCCGGTGCCGGTCGTCGCCCAGGATAGGCTGATGGGCATCGTCAGTCGCTCGGATATCATTCGGTTGTTGATTCAGCAGGAGACAGCTTAGATGTGGCGGGGCCGACCCACGTTGGCCGAGATAGATCTCGACGCCGTCGCTCACAACGTGCGCGAGCTCAAGCGACTCATTGGCAATAGTGACCTGCTGGCAGTGGTCAAGGCCAACGCCTACGGGCACGGGGCAGTGCACGTCGCCAGGATCGCTCTGGAAAGCGGCGCCAAACGCCTCGGCGTGGCCTGCGTCGACGAGGGCGTTCAGTTGCGCCGCGCGGGAATCACCTGTCCGATACTGGTTCTGGGCTACGCCGCCCACTGGGAGGCAGAAACTGTAGTCGAGCATCAGCTTACGCCCACCGTGAATACGCGGCAGCTAGCCCTGGCTTTATCAGCCATGTCGACTGCTCGCAATGTCGTTACGCCGATACACCTGAAAGTCGATACCGGACTGACGCGCTTTGGATTGCTCCCCAACGAAATAGTCGATTTCGCCCGAGCGGTCACCGCGTTCCCGAGGCTGCGACTGGAGGGTCTGTATACACATTTCGCCACGGCCGACGAGAGCGACAAGAGCTTCCTCCACGAGCAATTCAATATCTATAAGGACACGCTGAGACGGCTGGGCGACGAAGGCATCACCGTGGCGCTGCGTCACGCTGCCAACAGTGGCGCTACCCTCGACGTGCCCGAGACACGAATGGATATGGTGCGGTGCGGCATCACGGTATACGGGCTTTACCCATCCGATAGCGTGAGTCGACCGATCAAGCTGCGTCCTGCTCTATCTCTGAAGACACAGGTTGCTCGCATCCGCGAGGTGCCGCCGGGCACCAGCGTCAGCTACGGTCGAACCTTCGTCGCCGACGCGAGCACCCGGGTGGCCCTGGTGTCTATCGGCTATGGTGATGGCCTCTCCCGTGCACTTTCCAACAAAGGGACCGTGCTGATAAACGGCCAGCGGGCGCCAATCATCGGGCGTGTTTGTATGGACCAGTGTGTCGTCAACGCCGACGGCATCGCCAGCATCCGCACCGGCGACGAGGTCGTGGTGATCGGCCAGCAAGGTCAGGATGAGATCACCGCCGACGAAATAGCCAGACAGCTCGGCACCATCAACTACGAGATAACCTGCGCCGTGACCGCCCGAGTGCCAAGGGTATACCTGCAGCAAGGCACAATAGTGGTCGCAGATACCCTCGAGGGAACCTCGATCTTTTAGTCTCGTCGGCCCCACCGTGGATTGCCCAACGGTTGGCGGACAATCTATTGACGCACGGCTGCCATCGGTGTATAAATGATAGAGCGCTCAATGCGCCGCCAGGCTGGGGTTTTCCCGCTGGGCGGGATCTGTGAGGAGGTATCTCCCAAAACTCTATTTTCCGGGCTGGCTGAGCGACATCGAAATCAGAGAAGGTGTCCTGACTAGGCAAGAGAGAGGAAAGAAATGGGAATGTCTGCGGATGAAGCAGCGCTGAGGGTGCGTGAGTTGTTCAACGGAACCGCCAATTGCGCAGAGGCGGTATTGAAGGTAATGCAGGAAGTGTATGGACTTCCGGCCGATATCCTGCCGGCAGCATCCGGGTTTGGCGGCGGTATTGGCGCGTGCCAATCGACGTGCGGCGCGATTACCGGTGGAGTGATCGCCGCCAGCGTCCACGCGTCAGCGACCACTCCGGACAGCAAGCAAGCTACGGTGAACGCCAAGCTGCTTGCCGAGAAGGTCTACAAGAGCTTCGCCACTCGGTTCGAGCACACCGACTGTCGCACGTTAACCGGATTCGACTTCTCGGCTCCCGGCGGCTACAAGGCCTTTCGAGACCGCGACAAGGAGCTAGGGCTGCGTTTCTGTACGCCATTCGTGGAGTACGTCGTGCGACTTCTCACCGAAGCATAGAGGCTTATAAACGACTAAGAGGTACACCGTGACTGACCAGCAGATAGAATTGCAAATAGATGAGAACGTGCGCAAAATCCTGGAGAAAAGGCATATATCAGAAGACGAGATCAAGCAGGTTATAGAGTATGGGGAGAGCGGGGGAGACAAGCTCTACGTACCAGACGAAAACCGCTTCCTGGCCAGGCTCAGGATAGGCGAGGCAACCTTCTACGCACAGTACTCCATCGATAACGGCAAGTACGTGGTCCACTCAGCGTACGTGCACAAGGCAGAGATAAAGGAATAGAGCAATGGCAGTAGAATGGTACCACTTCAAGTGCCAGGAAAGAATGGTCGAAGAAAACGTCGAAATGACATACCTGGAGGTGACCAGCCCCGTCGAGGCGCTGAAGTGTCCCAAGTGCGGGGCGGTATACCTGACCGAGGAGACGGTCACGCAGAAGGTTAACAACGCGGAGGAGATGCTTGAGTACAAGTAGCTCTGCCGCGCTGGCGCCATTAGGCTGGTAAAGGCGGAACCGAGTGGCAAGCCGAGATGCCGCCGCGGAAGAGGCCAAGAGGAGTGCGGTGGCGCTCTATGGCTCCTGCGCCTTCGACCAGTTGCTGCAGAACACGCTCCGCCCCGGTGGGCTTGACCTCACCAAGAGACTCGCGGCCGTCGCGGGCCTCGGCCGCGGCCACCTCGTCCTGGACATCGCCTGTGGCAAAGGAACCACGGCCTTCTTCCTTGCTCGAGAGCACGGCTGTCGCGTCGTCGGCCTCGATCTCTCGGAGCAGATGATCGCCATCAGCCGCCAGAAAGCAGCGCAAGAAGAATTGCCCCAGACGGCTGGCTTCCTCGTCGGCGACGCCGAGCGGTTACCCTTTGCCAGCGGTTGCTTCGACGTAGTTGTCGCGGAGTGCTCTTTCTCGCTGCTCCCTGATAAGGAAGCCGCTGCCCGGGAGATCTGCCGTGTGCTCAAGCCAGGTGGCAAGCTCGCGATGACCGACATCGTTCTCAGGGGAGACGTGAGCGATGAGCTGAGGAGCCAGGCAGGCTTCGCCTGTTGCCTGGGTGGCGCGTGGAAGACCCAGGAATACGTCGATCTCCTGGTCAAAGTCGGACTGAAAGCCCCGTATCTTGAAGACCATTCCGATGAGATGCGCGAGCTGGCCTTTCGGTTCGCGCTCGCGTTCGGCGCGACTGGCTCGGCGGGAGGATCGAGAAAAGGTCCGTGTGAGATGAAGCCGGCCGCCCGCTCGATCATCTCAGCGCAGCTCAATCCCGCTTTTCTCAAGATCGCCAGGCCGGGTTACGCGTTGATAGCCTTGAGCAAGTAGCACAAAACGTACGTCAACGACAGCCTGACACGAAGATACATCAACCGTCTTTCTGCGGAAGGGCGAAGGGCGCAAAGGGAATAGTAAGAGAATGTTTTTACTCTTTGCGTTCTTCGCGTCCTTGGCGGTGAACGCCCACAGGTTTTCGAAATTGGCGGCGTGCCAAGGGCGTGGAGAACTAAAACAGCGATGGAGGTCCAGCCCATGACAGGACAGATAATAGGAACCACCGAGAGCCTTTGCCCGGTGTGCTTCAAGCGCATCGAGGCCAGCAAAGTGGCCATCGGTGGCCGCGTTTACCTGCGCAAGACATGCCCAGAACACGGCCAGAGCCAGGTGCTCATCTGGCGGCAGGATGGTACAAACTACCTGGAGTGGGCGGAAGATTGCGAAACCGGTTCGAGCCCACTGGAGAACTTCGTCGAAGTGGACAGGGGCTGTCCCTACGACTGCGGCCTGTGCAAGGACCATCAGACGCTCGCCTGCACAATGATAATGGAGCTTACCTTAAGGTGCAACCTTCAGTGCCCCGTCTGCTTCGCCAGCGCCGAACGTAAGGCGAAGAACGAGCCAGATATGGCTGCCGTTCGCGGCATGTACGAGGCGATCATGAAGGGAGTAGGAGAGTGCTCCATACAGCTCAGCGGCGGCGAGCCGACGGTGCGCGACGACCTGCCGGAGATCGTGGCGTTAGGACGGGAGCTCGGCTTCGGGCACATTATGATCAACACTAACGGCGTCAGGATTGCGCAGGAGCCAGACTATCTGCGACGATTGAAGGAAGCTGGCGTCGGCGCGATGTATATGCAGTTCGACGGTGTGAGCGATGACGTTTACCGCTACACCAGGGGCTGCAACCTCATCGACATCAAGCGCAGAGCGATCGAGAACTGCGAGCGCGAGCAGGTCGCGGTGGTGCTCGTCCCAACCGTCATTCCTCGGGTGAACGACCATCAACTCGGAGACATCATCGCCTTTGCCAAATCCTATATTCCGACGGTCAGGGGAGTGCACTTCCAGCCGGTGAGCTACCTCGGACGCTATCCTAATGACGTGCCCGGCGACGACGATCACATTACCATTCCCGACGTAATCAGCGGCCTCGAAGCGCAAACCGGGGGCGAGCTCAAGTGGGAGGACTTCATCCCCCGCCACGTTCAAGAGGCCCATTGCTCGTTCTCCAGTTTCTTCATCCTGACGCGCGAGGGCAAACTGAAGGCATTGAGCAATCTGGACGTCTCGAGGGCCCACGGGGCGAACTCCTCGACCGACACCACACCCGAGGAAAGCACGCGCCGCTTTATGAGCAGCCACTGGCGGGCGCGGGAGACATCATGCGCGTCGTGCGGCGCCGAGGATATCTATTTCCGTCTGCTGAGCCATTATCTCACGATCACCTGCATGCCGTTTCAAGACGTGTGGAATGTCGAGACCGATCGCCTGCGCGGCTGCTGCACGCAGGTGGTCACCTCCGACAGGCGCATCATCCCCTTCTGCAGTTATTACCTGACCAACACGAGCGGACAACGACTGTATCCGAGCGCCATCGACAAAGAGAGCGCCGTAGCGAGGCCATCCTAGTTGGAAACGATGCCCAGGTCGGCCGTCCCCACGAAATACTGTGACGGTGTCCACGAGCCGATCTTCATCGAGCGCTGGCTTCACGACATCGTCAGGCGCAAGGTAGAACAGGACACCGAGTACCGGCGGGTCACAGGCACGGAGAGCGTCCGTCGGGTGACCAGGGATCACATAGACCGCTATCACCTGTTCAAGCTCAAAAAGATCCTCGCCTACGCGTACGAAAAGAGCACGTTCTATCGCGAATCGTTCGATCGAAGTGGCATAAGGATTGAAGACGTGAAGTCTCTCGACGACCTGGCGAAGCTTCCCTTCACCAACCCGAACGACCTGGCGCAGCGTCCCTACGAGCTGCTTTGCGTGTCGCTCGGCGACGTAGCCCACGTGACGACTTTCGCATCCTCCGGCACGACCGCCCCGCGAAAAAAGGTGTTTTGCACCGAAGGCGACCTCGAAACGATGACAGACTTTATGGCGGCCGGATTGCGGACGGCGGCCGATGTCGGAGAAATCGTGCAGATAGTGCTGCCCAGCCGCCGGCGTAACGGTCAGGCCTACCTGCTGGCGCGGGGCGTGGAGAAGATGGGGGGCGTCGCGGTCGTCACCGGTACGATTCCAACGTCTGAGGACCAGATAAGAACCATCGACGAAGCCCACCCGACGATGCTCTTTGGCTCAACGTCACGGGTATACCGTATCACACAGGAAGCACGGATAGCCCACGACCTACGCTCGAAGGGGATCAACACCGTCTTCGTCACTTCCGAATACCTCTCGGCTACAATGAGGAAGCACTTGCGGGACGTCTGGGGCTGCGATGTCTACGCTCATTACGGTCTCACCGAGATGGGTCTGGCGGTGGCGGTCGAGTGCCGCGCCCACGACGGCTATCACTTCGATGAGGCCGACCTTCTGGTAGAAGTGGTAGACCCCGAGACCGGGCTCGTTCTCGGCGACGACGAAGAAGGGGAACTGGTGTTCACCACGCTCACCCGAGAGGCGATGCCGCTGATCAGGTACAGAACTCACGACATATCACGAACGATCGGCCAGCCCTGCAAATGCGGCGCCCACACGCTGAAAAGGATAGCGGAGGTCGACAGGCGGCTGGAAGGAATAGTGACGCTACAA
Source organism: Chloroflexota bacterium (assembly GCA_016189905.1). Classification (GTDB taxonomy): domain Bacteria; phylum Chloroflexota; class UBA6077; order FW602-bin22; family JACPRP01; genus JACPRP01. The sequence goes on from JACPRP010000065.1 coordinate 22,471, forward strand.
AGTGGGGGCGAGATCTACCCGGCGCAATTCGACGAGCTCATCTTCGCCATCCCAGAAGTCGTCGACTATCAATTGATCGTCTGCCGCGAAGACGCGCGGGATGGTCTACTCGTCAGGGCAGAGACGCTTGGCGCCGTCGAGCAAGTTCGCGAGGCCCTCGACAGAGCAATGCTGAGGCACCCAACCATCGCCGCCAACGTCGAGGCAGGATCGCTGGCTCGCCCCCGGGTCGAGATCGTCGGCCCTGGGGAGCTCCGCCGCAGGGGACGAGCCAAGAAGCTGATCCGTGACGAGCGGCTATGAGGCCGGCGCGTATCTCCAGGACTCGTACCCCCCGCTGAGATTCGTGACGTCGCTAAACCCGTGAGCCATCAGGATTCGGTAAGCCAGGTACGAGCGATAGCCGGCCCGGCAATAAACAATCGTCCGCCTCGACGGGTCCAGGCGGCCGACGAGCCCCCGCAGTTCTTCGATCGGCATCAGGACGGCGTTGCCGATTCTCCCATCCGCATACTCTCTTGGCGTGCGCACGTCGACCAGTTGCACGTCCTCACCACTGGCCAGGACCCTGTTCAGCTCGAGCGGGCTCATCGCCTTCACCTCGCGCCGATTGATGTTAGCGGCGACGAAACCGGCGCTGTTGGATGGGTCCCGCGCCGAGGAATACGGCGGCGCGTAGGCCAGATCGAGATGCTCGAGGTCCTCCACCGTGAGCCCGGCATACATCGCGGTTGCGAGAACGTCGATGCGCTTGTCTACCCCCTCGCCGCCGACAATCTGGGCACCGATGAGCCTGCCCCCGGGTTTCTCGACCACCACTTTGATGTCCATCGCCTTGGCACCTGGATAGTAGGCCGCGTGGCTCACGGCGTGCGTGAAGGAGACGAAATGGTCGACGCCAATGGTGCCCGCTTCACGCTCGGAGAGGCCCGCCTTGGCCGCCGTCATATCGATCGCCTTAACGATGAGCGTGCCGGTCACACCTTTGAACCGCATATCCCCACCGGCCGCGTTGGCCCCGGCCACACGGCCCTGTTTGTTCGCCGGCCCAGCCAGAGGGACTCGAGCCTGTTGCCCCGTGAGCAGGTTCGTCGACTCGACGATATCACCGCAGGCGTAAATGTCGGGATCGCTCGTTTGCATCCGCTCATCGACCACGATTCCCCCGCTGACTCCGAGGCGCAGCCCGGCCTGCCTGGCCAGGTCCAGATTCGGGGAAACACCGATGCAGATTATCGCCAGGCTGGCACGGATCTCATTGCCATCGGCCAGCACCACAGCATCGAGGGCCTCGTCGCCTGAGAAACTGGTAACCTGAGATCCCAGATGCATCTGCACCCCTTTGGCGCTGAGGTGATCGGCCACAATCGCGGCCATCTCCGGATCGAATGGCGGCAACACTTGCGGCAGCATCTCCACCAGGTGCACCCGCAAGCCCAGCGACACCAGCGCCTCTGTCGCCTCGATGCCGATGAAACCAGCCCCCACGACGACGGCATCCTTCGCGCCTTGCTGCCGGGCATAGGCTTTTACCGCCTCGACCTCTGGAATCGTCGTGAGAGTGAATACCCCGTGTTTATCGATCCCAGGGATTGGCGGCTTCACTGGCCGGCCGCCCGTGGCCAGGATCAGCTTGTCGTATCGTTCCAAATATGAGATACCTGAGTCCTGGTCCTGCACCTCGATTTGCTTCCCGTCCGCGTCGAGCCGCACCACCTCATGATTCGGCCTCAGGTCCAAACGAAATCGCTTGTTCAACAGCTCAGGCGTGACCACCAGCAGGTTGTCCACCTTCGGAATATCGCCACTCAAGTAATACGGAATCCCGCAGTTGGCGAACGACACGTAAGGCCCCCGCTCGAAAACCACGATTTCCGCGGATTCATCTGTCCGCCGCGCCTTGGTTGCGGCGCTGGCACCTGCGGCAACACCGCCAACGATAACAATCCTAGACGGCACCTTCTCACCTCATTATTCACGACGTCGATCGAAGCGCCAGAAACGCCGAATCGACAGCGATCCTGATACACGCCCGACCTACAGCAAGCCTCGCTCATGATCGCTTGCATGGTACCATTTTTGCGAGCTATTGTAAATACTACTTATCAATTTCCCAAAAGTTACTTATGCATATCTTGAATGCACATCAACCAATTACCAAAACCGCCTTATGATCGCCTGTAACCGCGTGATCGCCCGGTGACCGACAAGGGCAACAAGGCTTGTCTCTTTGACAACCGGCAGGTTGCGTGATACAATCGGCCCAGCGAACAGGGAATCTCGGCACTTGTCACCGGAGGGAAGGTTGGATCTGGCGCTCGGATTGGTCCTGGCTGGGCTGGGCTTTGTTGGAGGCTTCCTCTCAGGTATGCTTGGCCTTGGCGCGATAACTATGATTCCGCTCCTACTATTCGTTCCACCGGCCCTCGGGTTCCCACCTCTGGATATGAAAACCGTGGCCGGGTTGAGCATGGTCCAGGTCGTTTTCGCCACGTTCTCCGGAGTCGTCGCCCATCGAAGGAATGAGTCCGTGAACAGGGACCTGGTCCTCTTTATGGGCGGTGGCAGCTTGATCGGCTCTTTGGCAGGGGGGGTTTTCTCGAGCTATATGTCCTCTCGCGCCCTCAGTTTTGTGTTTGCCACCCTCGCCCTGAGCGCGCTCATCCTGATGCTGCTGCCACCACGCAGGGTGCAGCCTGCCATAACGGCGGCCAACGTGGAGTTCAATCGCATCCTGGCGTTCTTCATGGCCGTCACCGTCGGTTCGATAGCCGCCATGGTCGGGGCCGGCGGGGCATTCATTTTCATCCCTTTGATGCTCTTCGTTCTGAAAATCCCAACCAGGATTGCAATTGGCAGCACTCTCGGAGTAGTTTTCCTGGGAGCTTTCGCCGGCGCCGTAGGCAAGATCAGCACCGGCCAGGTAGTATTTCCCCTTGCAGCCGCGCTGGTAATCGGCGCCCTGCCAGGGGCGCAGATAGGCGGACTCCTCAGCAAGCGGGTGCGGCCTGGGTTATTGAGGAACCTGCTCACAGCTTTCATCACTGCTGCGGCCATAAAGATGTGGTATGATCTGCTGGCGGGCGGATAGCCACCTTATGAGGCAATAATGAACTCAGGCTGGACAAGTTCCCGCGAACAGTCTACAATAATCTCGACCAAAAGCTAGTTTCTGGTTCTATTGTCAACTACAAAGGCGCGTTTATGCTCACGTTGCAACAGCTTCAGGTTTTTCGCACCGTCGCGAGACATCTCCATTTTACTCGGGCCGCCGAGGCTCTGAACCTCACCCAGCCGGCGGTGACCTTTCACATTCGCTCTCTTGAGCGGCAAATGCGTTTGCAGTTGTTCGAGGTACAGGGACACAAAGTGATCCTGACCGAAGCAGGCGAGTTCCTTCTACAGCGCGCGGAAGAGGTGCTAAACGCCGTCGACGCCACCGAGCGAAGCATGCGGGAGTTTGCCGAGCTGCAAGAGGGCTGGCTCAACCTTGGCGCAACCCTGACTATCGGAAACTACGTCTTACCGCCGGTCGTCACCCGGTTCTCCAGCAGCTACCCGCGCATTCGTCTGTCGATGGAGATCGCTAACACAGCAGAAATGGAAAAGGCCTTGCTGGCACGGCAGCTAGACCTGGCCGTCGTCGAATGGAAGATCACGAGTCCCGAGATCGAGGTGATTCCATTCCAAACGGATGAACTGCTGGTCGCGGTGCCGGTGGGACACCCTCTCGCCGCTCAGAAAGAGGTGGAGATCGAGCGACTGGCGCAAGAGCCCCTTGTTTTGCGGGAGAAAGGCTCGGGTACCAGGGCCCTGGCGTTGGAGACCTTTGGACCGCTAGTCGAGCGGCTCAAGATCGCGCTCGAGCTGAACGGCACCGAGGCCATAAAGCGATCCGTTCAGGCAGGCCTCGGGGTCACAATTATTTCGCACACTATTATCAAGGAAGAGGTGAAGCGGGGCGAGATCGCCGCGCTACGCGTCGCGGGGCGACATATGGAACGCGATTTCGCCCTCGCGTATCTGCGAGGGCGAGCGCTATCGCCCGCCGCCCTCTCGTTTATGGCGATGATACTCGGCAACAGTCCTGAGTTCTCGGTAACGGAACCGACCGCCATTGTCGAGTTCTGAGTTCTTAGCTACTTGCTCGACTGCAACTGCTTGTCAACCTCAGCCTTCAGTTTCTCCCACGGCGGAGCCCCTGAGATCATCGCCTGTCCGACGAAGAAAGTGGGCGTTCCTCTGAGATTTCTGCGCCGCGCCTCTTCGACGTCTGCTGCGATCTTGCCGAGGTTACGGTGCTGCACCATCGAATCGTTGAAGCGAGCCCTATCCAACCCAAGGCTCCGGGCGATCTCGGTAATCTTAGCCTCGCTCAGGACAGCCTGATCAGCGAAGAGACGATCTGCCATCTCCCAGAACTTCCCTTGCTCGCCGGCGGCCTCCGCCGCCTCTGCCGCCACCACGGCATACTGGTGGTTTGGCAAGGGCAGGTGCCGATAGACGACTTTCACTTGATCCCCGTATTCATCGACTAGCCGGTGGACCACCGGCCTCGCTTGCGCGCAAAACGGTCATTGAAAATCGGACCATTCCTCGACAACCAGCGACGCCGTGGGATTTCCAGCGTAATAGCGACCTTGCGCGTCGGGCTTGGCAGACCATCGCGAATCAGGGCCCCGGGTAGACGGCGCCTGGCTGGCAGCGGGGCTACATGCCACTGTGAAGATAACCAGTATCAGAGAAACTGCCAGGACGACAGATTCCCATGCACGCAAGCGCGCTCTTGCCAACATGCTACGACCTCCTTACGAAGTATATCATACTCGTGGATCAAGACTGCATCCTGCAAGCCCGAGCTCAGGCGTGCTCGACCCTCTTTATTGGCACCACCAGGAACAGCACGACGGCGAGTACCGCGAACGCTGCGCCATAAATAAACGTCGCCGAAGGCGCAACAGCCTGCCACAATAATCCACCGATAATGCTGGCCGGCAGCGCCGTTATTCCAACCAACGCATTATAGGTTCCCATGGCCGAGCCGCGCATATTTGATGGGACGAGATCGGCGACAAAAGCCCGCTGCACGCCTTCCGTCAACGCATAATACACGCCGTAGGCGGCGAACAAGCCCCAGACAACCCACGCGGCGGGCGCAAATGCGAAGCCTAGGTACACGCCAGCGAAGAAGAGATAGCCGGCGATGATCACGGCTCGCCGTCCGATCTTATCGGAGAGGCTGCCCAGCGGCATGGCCAGAAAGCTGTATACCAGATTGAAACTGAAATAGGCGAGCGGTACCAGGGCAGTGGCCAGCCCCACATCTTGAGCCCGCAAGATCAGAAAGGCATCCGACGAGTTGCCAATGGTGAATACTGTCGAGATAAGACTGAAGGCCACAAAACCTGGGCCGAGCGACCTGAAACCAAGCCTTGGGGGCGGACCTTCCCTCTTCTTGGCCTGCTTCTCTTTCAAAAAGACCACGAGAACAACTACGGCTATCACACCAGGCACGGCCGACAGGGCGAACACCAGGCGATAGTCGTTCTGGAACGCCGCGAGCACGGAGAAGGCCAACAGCGGACCGATGGCCGCGCCCGCCGTGTCCAGAGCGCGATGAAATCCAAAAGCCTTACCACGCTGATCCGCCGGCGTCGAATCGGCGATCAGCGCATCTCGCGGCGCACCCCTGACGCCCTTCCCAACCCTATCCGCAAACCGAATGCCGAGCACCTGCCACCAGGCGCCGGTGAGGGCCAGGAACGGCTTGGTCAAGTCCGACAGAGCATAGCCAGCCACCATAAGTGGCTTCCTGGCGCCCATCCGATCAGACAGCCAGCCGGAGAACACCTTGAGCAGACTCGCCGTGCTCTCGGCGATGCCCTCTATCAAACCGATGGTCACCGCCCCCACCCCAAGCACGTTCGCGAGAAACAGCGGAAGAATAGGGTAAATCATCTCACTGCTGATGTCCGTGAGAAGGCTGACGATACCGGCAACCAGGACATTCGGCGTTATACCTCGAAAGACACCGCCGGGCGCCTTCTCTGGCCCTTCCAACGCCGCCTCCGGGTAAGGTCCCGAATCTACACCTTTGGCCTCGTTCCTTCCCATTTAGTTACCTCTCTTGCCGGGTTTAGGCCGGATCTTCGCCTCGTGCTCGTCGTGCTTCTTGATAGCCCGCTGCAAAATCTCACGATCGTTCTCAAAGGTAAGGGTTCTTTCCGCGACCTGGTAAGGCAAAAAAACGCCCTCGACGAAGGTTGGCTCGATGCTTAGCTGACCGTCTAAAGCCTTCATATAATACCATTGTACCACCTTTCGCCGGATTTCCCCGCTGGCGCTACGAAATCGATACCTGGTGCTACCGACCTTGCCAACCACATTTGGCCTCAAACCCGTCTCTTCGAACACCTCTCGAACAGCGGCTTGCTCTGGCGTTTCACCCGGCTCCAGATGGCCCTTAGGCATCACCCATTCGTCGTTCGGCTTGCGTAGCAGGAGAACCTTGTCGTCGTCGTACACAACTCCACCTGCCGAAACCTCGGTTATCAATCGTCATCCTCCCATCAAGGCGCGTTGGGAAAGTCCGGTCGAATTGTAATGTGCCAGCTTACCAAAGTCAATTCAATCTGCGAGGTTGTCGTTGCCAAGATACGTCGAACAGGGTATCATTGCCATCGTCAAACTCGCAGGAAAGAGGAGAAGCCTTGCGCATCGGCGTCGACGGACGATACGTACAGGATTACTTCCCGGGTATCGCTCGGTATACCTACAATCTCGCCGCGAGCCTCGCCGACATCGTCGAGAACGAGATCGTTTTCTACTACGATCCTCGCGCCACAAACTCTCGCTACGACCTGGGACATCTTCATCAGCCTGGCAAACTGGATTTGCGCGTGCTGGACGTGGGAGCCTTCTCACCCCTCGCGCAACTGCGTGTGCCGCTGAAGCTCTGGAGTGATAGGATACAGGTATTCCACTCCCCCTATTACATCAAGCCCTACGCTCACGTCGGGAAGTCTGTCGTCACCATTCACGACGTCATCGCAGCCGTACATCCTGAGTACCTGCCATCGCGACGCGCGCTGGCCGCGTTCAGGATTTCCACCGGCCTCGCCCTCGCAACGGCGACCAGAATCATCACGCCCTCTACTCACTCCAAAAAGGACCTGATGAGGCTCTATAAGGTCAATCCGGAGAAGGTAGATGTCATCTACGAAGCGTGCGATGCGCGATTTCGCCCACGGGACCGAAGCTCATTGGAACACATCCGCGAGCGTTATGCGCTCCCCCGCGCTTACGTTCTTTACGTGGGCATTAACAAGCCTCACAAGAATCTGGTGCGCCTCGTGGAGGCGTTTTCGTCACTTCACGACGTCACCTCGGCCAGTCTCGTCATCGCCGGCAAAGAGGATAAACGCTATCCGCAAGCGCGGCTCGCCGCCGCGAAATCCCCGGCGCGCGACAAGATCATCTTTCTGGGAAACGTCCCTGAAGTTGACCTGCCGTATATTTACAACCTGGCCGATGCCTTCGTGTTCCCATCGCTTTATGAAGGCTTCGGCCTCCCTGTACTGGAAGCAATGGCATCAGGCGTACCCGTCATATGTTCCCAGGCCTCGTCCTTACCAGAGGTAACCGGCAGCGCTGGACTTATGATCGACACGGAGAACACCGACGCACTGGCCGAGGCGATTGCACGGGTACTCGAAGACGAGGCGCTTCGGCAAGAGCTGCGATCTAGAGGAACAGTGCAGGCGAGCACGTTCTCCTGGCACCGTGCGGCCCGTCAGACGCTTGAGGCATATGAGAGAGCAGGTAAGAGTTGAAGATTCTCCACGTCTACAAGAACTACTATCCAGTGGCCGGGGGCATCGAGGGGCACATCAAGCTCCTTTGCGGTGAGCTGGCCAGAAACCCTGAATTCGACGTCACAGTCCTCGTGGCCAACACGAAGAAGAAGACTGTTCGTGAGACGATCGCAGGCGTCGAAGTCATCAAAGCGGGGGAAAATCTCACCTTAGCCCGCACCCCGATCAGTTGGCGCCTCTGGGTCGAGATGTCCAGGATAAAAGCAGATATAACCCATTTACACTTCCCCTATCCTTTCGGGGAGCTCGGGTACCTGTTATTAGGCAACAGCAAGAAGCTGGTCGTTACCTATCACAGCGATATTGTTATACAGAAGAGATTATTGAAGCTTTACGAGCCATTCCTGTGGCGACTCCTGCGGCGCGCGGATTGCATCACCGCCTCATCACCTCGCTACGTGGCAAGCTCGCCATATCTCAGCAAGTTCGCGGACAAATGCGCCATCTCACCGCTTGGCATCGATCTTTCACGATTCCAGGTTGTGGCAAGCGAACCCGTGGCCGGCATCAGGGCGAGGTACGGCTCCCCGCTCATCCTGTTCGTCGGGAAGTTCCGCTACTACAAAGGGCTTCAGCACCTGGTCGAGGCAATGAAGATGATTCGCGGACATCTCGTGCTCGTGGGCAGCGGGCCGCTGGAGGAGAAAGTGAGAAGTCAGGTGGCGGCCAGTGGGCTTGGTGACAGAATACATTTGGTGGGTGAAGTAGGAGACCAGGAGCTAGCAGCCTACTACCACTCTTGCGACGTCTTCGTATTGCCAGCATCCCAACGCAGCGAGGCGTTCGGTATCGTTCAACTCGAGGCCATGGCCTGCGGCAAGCCCGTCGTTTGTACGGAGATAGGAACAGGGACTTCCTGGGTCAACATCCACAAAGAAACAGGCCTCGTGGTGGAGCCGGCCAATCCAACGGCGCTTGCCGATGCCATCAATTCGCTTGTCGAAGATGCTGCCTTGCGCCGCCGCCTGGGTCGTAATGCCCGAGAGCGCGTGCGCCGCGAGTTCTCCAAGGAGGCGATGGCCAGGAGAATAGTGGATATCTACGACGGCCTCCCACGCTCTTGATAAACAGGGTCTTACAGCGGTCTTCCTTAATCATGGTCGGTCGGCCCTCTGGTAGGGGCAGGTTTGAAACCTGCCCCTACCAAGCCAGGCACGTTTCAAACCCGCCCCTATGGCAAACCGCTGCGGGCCGCTCAGCCCGTCATCAAACGGCCGAAGGCCATGTTTCTCAGGCGCGCCACCCGCTCGGCGGTAGGCGGATGCGTGCTGAAGAGCCCGCCGATGCCCCCGCTCAAGGGATTAACGATGAACAGATGAGCGGCGACGTTGTTCACCTCCATCGGCACGCGGCGATTCGCCATCTCCAGCTTTTCCAGGGCGCTCGCCAGCGGCAACGGGTTGCCGTAAATCTTCGCGCCAGTCGCATCCGCGCTATATTCCCGCGCCCTCGATATCGCGAGCTGAATCAACAGCGCCGCTATCGGCGCCAGGAAGAGCATCAGAAACCCTCCGGCCAGATCCCCGATTCCGCTACCTTCCTCATCGTCGCTTCGGCCGAACCCGCCAAATAGCATCGCCCAACGGGCCATATCGGCGATCATCGTGATCGCACCGGCGACGGTGGCTACTATGGTGGCGATAAGCGTGTCACGGTTCTTGACGTGGGCCATCTCGTGAGCCAGCACGCCTGATAGCTCGTCGCGGCTGAGAATCTGCATTATCCCGGTGGTCACCGCTACCGCTGCGTGCTCAGGGTCACGACCAGTGGCAAAAGCATTTGGGGTTATCGAATCGATTATGTAGATTCGCGGCTTAGGCATTCGGGCGAAAGCCGCCAGTTCGTCGACTATGCGATGGAGCTCGGGCGCATTCTCGTGCGAAACATCGCGTGCCCCGGCCATCGCCAGCGCTATCCGATCCGAGAACCAGTACGAGCCGACATTCATCACCAGCGCCAATATAAAGGCGAAAACCATTCCGCCCGTCCCGCCCAACATTCGGCCAACCATCAGAAACAGGCCCGTGAGGGCAGCGAGAAGAACAACAGTTTTTATCGAGTTACCAGTAGTCATGCTCCACCCCTAGGGCAACGAGGCCGCCGTTTCGGCAACGATTCTCGAACGGCGTGCCCGGCCTGGTCTGCATTAAACCATACAACAGCCGACGAAATTTTGTCAACATCACGGCCCAGACTCAAGGCGATGCTACTCCTGGTCGGCTTGATGCTTGCCGTGGTGAGGTAGGTGATCACGTAGTTGCTCAAGCCCGCGGTGTACGCTGCCCTGCAAACGGGCAACTTTACGTCCCATCGCCACCTTGAAGTAGTTATCCAGTTGTCCGGTCCGTCGGAATCGTCGATAGCGCTCTTTCAGCAGGCGCTTGCGGGGCAAAGCCTCCAGCTCAGCCAGTTGTTCGATCAGTATGTTCTTCAACTGCCAGGCGGCCACCCCGGGATCGATATGGGCGCCCCCTTCAGGCTCGGGGACCACCACATCCACCACTCCTAGCGTACGACAATCCCGCGCGGTGAGCTTGAGAACAGCCGCTACTTCCTGAGCCCGATTGGCATCTCGGTAGATGATCGCCGCAGCGGACTCCGGTGAAATCACTGAGTAGATCGCGTGCTCCAGCATCAAAACGCGGTCGGCGACGCCGAGGGCCAGCGCACCACCACTTCCCCCTTCGCCGATCACGACGGCGATGGTCGGGGTCTCCAGCTCAGACATCAGCGCGAGGGAGGTAGCGAGTGACATCGCGATGCCTCGCCCCTCAGATTCCGGCCCGGGGTCAGCCCCAGGCGTGTCCACAAAGGTAATGACAGGCAGCTCAAGCTTGGCCGCAAGGCGCATGGCTCGCTGTGCCTTACGATAACCCTCGGGACGGGACCGTCCCTCGTTGCGCATGGGATCGCCATGACCTCGCTCCTGCCCAATAATCATGACAGTGCGACCGCTCAGGTCCGCCAGGCCACTAATGACCGCACGGTCGTCTCCGTAGAGCCTGTCACCATGCAACTCCACGAAATTCGACACCATGCGACCGATATAGTCAGTGGTGGTCGGCCTTTGCTCGTGCCGCGCCAGTTGCACCGTTCCCCAGGCGGATTCGATCTGGCGGTGCGTGTTTTCGGCCTCCTCATCACGCTTCTGCCCGAGAGATAGGCGAATCCTGGGCTCTAGAAGATGAATGAGCACCGCCAGAAGAGTACGCTGACGACCACGCTCGACGATGAGGTCCACCATACCGTGCTCTAAATGGAACTCCGCGGTATGCGAAACGGTGGTCTCTTCCCCCGTGACCTGGCGCACAACGCGAGGCCCGGCGAAGCCGATTAGCGCCCCTGGCTCTGCGATGATGATATCCGCCAGATTTGCGAAGCTGGCATAGATCCCGCCGGTTGTCGGATGTGTCAAGATCGCGATGTATGGCAGACGCGCACGATGGAGACGCTGCACGGCTGATGCGGTCTTGGCCATCTGCATCAAAGCGAGCATTCCTTCCTGAATGCGCGCACCACCGCCAGTGGCGACAACCACGACCGGAAGCCGTTCCTTGATAGCCCTCTCGAAGGTCAGGGCAATCTTCTCTCCAACCACCGAGCCCATCGTGCCACCCAGGAAATCGAAGTCCATCACAGCCAGCGCCACGGCTTTGCTCGCGATGCGCGCTTTGCCCGTAACCACCGCTTCGGTAAGCTCGGTCCTGTGTTGAGCCTCCTCCAGGCGTTTCTCGTAAGAGACCCGATCGGAAAACGACAGAGGATTCAGCGACGCCAGCCAGCGGTGAGACTCACGGAACGATCCCTCATCTGCCAGAAGATCGATGCGCTGGCGCGCGGACATCCGAAGGTGTTGCCCACAGTTTTCGCAGACACGGAGCCGTTGGTAAGATTCAGATCGAGACAGGTCAGCCGCACAAGAAGGGCAGACGGGATTACTGATTGACGAAGGACTCCCTTTTCCAGGATGGCGATCATTCTGAACGTAAGAGGTGTTCTTCAAACGCCGCTCCTTTCGCAGACCGCTGCACTAGATTCTTCTCACACTATTATACACCTAACGCGGCCATAGAAGCGGACAGTTGTTCGGTTTTCGTCGAGGACACCAGGCAGTGGGCCTAACCTAAGTTGGCTTGCGATAGATCGAGCGTAGCCAAAACTTAGCGCGGTCCGACGCATCGGACCGTTGGGCTGGGCATAGGAAGAGCCCATCCCGTTCCCGGGATACCGTCTCGGGATGCATTACAGTAAGCTACACCCAAAAGAATACTAGAGACCCGCGTAGCTATGCAAGCCGCTCAGGAACAGGTTCACACCGAAGAAGGTGAAGAGAGTCGCCACAAACCCGATCACGATCAGAACTGCCGCTGGTGTGCCTTTCCATCCCGATACGGATCGTGCGTGAAGGTAACCCAGGTATATAAGCCACGTCACGAGCGATGCCGTCTCCTTCGGGTCCCATCCCCAGTAGCGGCCCCAGGCCACATTACCCCACACCGCGCCCAGGATGATCACGAGCGCAAACAAAGGCACTCCGATAATCACCGACTTGTAGCTTACATCGTCGAGGACATCCGCGCTAGGCAGCCACGATACCTTGTTACCGTCTTTCTGAAACAAATACATCAGAGATGAGCCGAACGCCACCGCAAACATACCATAGGCGAAGATGGCCACGGAGACGTGCACCGTCAGAAGCAGGTTATTCTGCAGCGCCGGAACCAGCGGCTCCACTTCCCCGGGCAGGCTGACGGCGTATAGCAAAAGCACCGCGGCGATTGGAACAACCAGGAGTCCCAGCGACCGCGACTTGATCTGCCGCTCGAAGAACAGGTACGACAGCATTATGCCCCAGGAAAAGCTCACCGTATACTCATACATATTGGCGAACGGACCGCGTCCCGAGACGATCGTTCTCAGGACGAGCGCCAGCGTCAGGAACACTCCGCCGATCCAGGCGATTATTGTGGCCGACTTGCCGATGTCTTCATTCTTGGACGAGATATGTAGAAGATATAGCAGCGCGGCAATGGCCAACGTACCGAATGAGCTCGTGACCAGGTAGATCGACATTTTTTCCATATTCAGTCCGCTCCATTTACTCCTAGATTAGTTCACGATGCGAATTACGCCAACCCGCTTTAGCCCACATTCACTCGCCCATCACGGTTCCCGATCAGGTTGCCACTTCTTAGACCCGGCGTATGGCCTCCACGATTCTATCGAACTCCGGTCGGAAATTGACAGTTCTGTCTGCCGTGCCCGCCATCACCACTTCTTGTGCCGTAACCCGCCCCCAGATTCGCCGCCGTGGGAAATAAAGTGTAACACAAATCCCGACGACTAGGAGCGTACAAGCGAGCCAAACAACTGGCACGCCCGGATCTTTCACCATGCGCAATCCGGTGAACGACTTCAGGCCCTTATAATTGATCTGGTAATTCCCGATGGACTTGGTCTCACCCGGCCGCAAAGTGTCACGACTCGTGGGCACCTGGCCTTTGAAAAGCTGAACGGTGGCGGGCCGCGTAGCATCCCCGCCGAACGGTAAGCTAGCTACCAGCGCGACGTCGGTACCAGGCAAGCTTACCCAACCGGCGGCATTCTGTCCGCTCGATTGCACTAGCGGCAACACATCCGAAAACACCGTTCGCTCCTGGCCATCCTTGACCTCGACCGCCAGAGCCGGTCCGTAGAACGACTGGTGGAATCTCACCCCTTTGTATTCCAACGGCTCGTTCACACGAATCCGCTGCTTCGCCACCTCTTTTCCGCCTTCGATGACCACCAGGTCGCTCCAATAATCCTTTGGCTGTCCGTCTGGATAGAACTCAGCCTTGAACTGATCGGCCCGTATGCTGAAGTTCTCGCCGAACCCGACGTTGTAGGTCTTCCCCTCGGGAATCACGACCCCATCGTCGGAGAACCCGAACATTCCCCCCATCACGGCGCCGACCATCAATATGACCAGACTGAGGTGCGTCATCAGCGTCCCCAGCTTGAAGATGCCGTTGCGATCCGCGTAGAAGTGCGTTGTCCCTTCCCCTTGCTCGACGAAAACCTTGTAGCGATGGCTCGATAACGTGGAAAAGACAGTCTCAGCGATTCCCTTGACTGGCTGCGGAATGCCTCGACCACTGCTTTTCTGCCTGGCCTTGATGCTGGTCCGAATCGCCGCGGCGCGGAACATACCATCACTCACCTTGATGCGAGGTGAAAAAACAGGATTCCACAACGCGGGCAATCGGTTGATGGTACAAATTATCGTGCTGAAGATGAGGATTATGAGAAGAAGCTTGAACCAGAACACGTTGTAGACGTTGAAAAGTCCTAAAGCGTCATAGATGTTCGCGACGGCCCCAAACTTCTCGCGCATGGCCGCGAGCCATTGAGCGTATGAAACGGGATCCATAGCGTAACTTGCGGGCACCTGGGGAATCAAAGAGCCCATAAACGACGCGAACGCGACCAATAGTATCAGTACAATGGCCGTCTTAGTGCTGCTAAAAAAGCGCCACAGCCCATCGATGGGATCGGACTTCGCCTCAGTCCTTACCTCAACCTCGCCGGTACTTTCCGACATAGTTATTTCGCCCCCTTGAAAGTTCGTGACGGCTCCGTGCGGTAGGTATGATACAAGGGTCTGAGAAGTTTTGTCAATCTTTGGGACTTCGGTGGAGCGCCTTTAGGATTTTCTCCGGAGTGATCGGGAGATCGTTTATTCGGACGCCGATAGCATCATAGATCGCGTTGGCAATCGCCGGGGCCACAGGAACTTGAGCGCCCTCGCTGACCCCTTTGGCGCCGAACGGCCCCTCGGGATCCTTGGTCTCGATCGCGCTCGCTGCCACATAAGGGGCTTCCAGCGAGGTAGGAATCTTATAGTCCAAAAGCGACGGATTCAGCACACGGCCCTCGTCCAATAGGCGGTTCTCGACGAGCGCATGGCCCATACCGCACACAACCGATCCCTCGACCTGGCCCTCCAAGCCCATAGGATTGATCGCGAACCCACAGTCGTGAGCGGCGACAAACCTGCGTACCTTCACCTGCCCAGTTTCCGTATCCACCTCTACCTCTGCCACCTGTGCGCCGAAGCTATAAGGAGGCGGGACGCTCAGGACAGCATCGCCGTCCTCGACTTTCGCGGCGAAGCCACCGCGTCCTTGAACGTGCACGCCACGCTCTTTCATAACATAGACCGCCGCCTCTTGGAAGCTGAGCCCTCTATCAGGGCTTCCCTTGACGAACACGCGCCCGTCGCGCGCCTCGAGATCCTCGGGACGCGCCTCCAGGCAATCGGCAGCCACCTGGAACAACTGCCGTCTGGCATCGGCAGCCGCAAGCTTGACCGCATTGCCAGCGACAAATGTGATCCGGCTCGCGTACGTTCCCATGTCGCGTGGCGCCAGCTCGGTGTCAGCGCTGACGATACGGATGCTCGCGACAGGTACTCCCAGTTCTTCGGCAGCTATCTGGCAGAGCGTGGTATCCGAGCCCTGGCCGATATCTGCTGCGCCCACAAAAAGGACTACCGTTCCGTCATCCTGCAGGCGCACGTAGGCGGCCGAAGAATCGATAAACCCCTGGCTGCGGGCCCCCGACGAAACGTAGTCGTTACAGGCAATGCCCAGACCGTGGTTGGGTGGCAGGTTGACACGACGGTCTCTCCAACCCGATGCTTCCACAACCTTTTCGATGCACTCTGACAGGCCACAGCTCGTGACCCTTCTGCCCCCGGAGGTTACCTCGCCGGCACGGACCGCGTTCTTCAGACGAATTTCCGCTGGATCGATTCCGAGGTCCTCGGCGAGCAAGTCCATCTGGGACTCGATAGCAAAGCGGGCCTGCAGCATACCGAAGCCGCGAAACGAGCCGGATACCGGGTTGTTGGTGTAGACGTGATAGCCCGCGAACTTGATGTTTGGCACGCGGTACAGGCTCCCCAACTGGCCACCGGCGTACTTCAGGATGACAGGGCCGCGACTGCTGTAGGCCCCGCCATCGGCGATTATCGTCATCTCTTGCGCCACCAGGGTGCCGTCGCGTCTAACACCCGTCTTGACTTGCAAGGTCATCGGATGTCGCGCCCTGGTGGCCATGAACTCCTCTTCCCTCGTATAAATGATCTTCACGGGCCGATGCGCCCGGCGCGAGAGCAAGGCCGCGCAGAAGTCGCTGGCCATCATCTCCCGCTTGCCGCCAAACGCTCCACCCACGCGCGGCTTGATGATTCTTATGTCACTGGGCGACATATCCAGCGTAAACGCGAGGTCTCGGGCCAGAAGAAATGGTCCCTGGGTCGACGACCAGAGCGTGAGCTTGCCGCCGGCATCGAAATCGGCCACCGCGCCGTGCGGCTCCAGCGCGCAATGGCATTGAGCGCTGGTAGTGAACGTATCCTCGCGAACGTGATCGGCTTCGGCGAAAGCCCGCTCCACATCGCCCACGTGAAACTCGTTCACAAAGCTCACGTTGCTCGCCAGCTTCGATTCGCCGCCTTCTTTGATATGTATCGGGGCCAGCCCTTCGTGAACCAGTGGCGCCCCGAGCCGCATCGCCTCGCTAGGATCGAACACAGCCGGCAAAGGCTCGTATTCGACGCTTATCAGGCTTAGCGCTTCCTCCGCGATGTCATCATCCAGGGCCGCCACTGCCGCCACCGCCTCGCCAATGTAGCGGACCCTGTCAACCGCCACGGCACGCTCATCGGGGAAGATGCCGAACAGCCTCCCTGCCGTATCTTTACCGGTGATCACCGCCATCACCCCACGCACGCGCTTAGCGCGCTCCGCGTCCACGCACAAAACGCGCGCGTGCGCGTGGGGACTTCTCAGGATGCGCCCGTGCAGCATGCGCGGCAGAGCCACGTCAGCAGTGTAGAGCGCCCCACCGGTCACTAGCTGCAGCCCATCGACCCTGGGTACGCGTCGCCCGATTGATGAGTGAGACTTCAAGCAGACTGCTCCTTATAACCTCACAACTTACGGACGACAATCGAACCCCATTTGTCGGGAAGCTCGATCAGCTTTTCGGCTTTATCTGCCATAAACTCATTCACCGCTCGCGAGACGGCCCAGCCCGATTCGGGTGAATTATAATCGTGCGCGAATATGTATCCGCCCGGGTTCATCCGAGGATAGAAGAAGTGCAGCCCCGCCAGAGTCGGCTTAAAAAG
>JACPRP010000003.1 GCA_016189905.1 Chloroflexota bacterium
AGTATCTTTTCTGAACGCCGGTGTCTGCCGTCGCCGGTGCCACATCGTCGTGGGGATTCCGTCATCGAAGCAGTGCCGCAAATCCAAAGAAAGGGGGGTTGATGTAGGAAACTGGCCTTCGGTCCCGTGGCATCTTGTTTCTGCTCTCGGTCTGCTATTCATGGTTCTCATTGTCTGATCGGGCACATTTGAGGCTATGACTCTGCGCAAACTCGCCCCGGGCAAGGGTCCTTCCTGGGGAAGGATGGGGGATGCCTCCCCCTAGCTGGCGGGAGCCCGCTGCACTGGGAAAACCTGGCCTGGCGGCGCACCAGGAGGAATAAATGGCGGTACATACTACGGAGGCGTCGGGCAAAAAGAGCGGCTGGAGCCCTCTTGGGATCTTCGATCGCGGCAAGTCCATGATGCATCGCGCCAAGGTGCGTACTTTCGAGTACGCTTTCACCGAGGCCCTGGCCTTGCTAGCGCATTCCTCGGAGAAGAACTACGTTCACCTGGCGAAGGCGTTTCGTCTGAAGGCGAAGGACGAGACCACGCGCATGGTGGCGGAATGGGTCGAGAAGTACCTTGCTCCGGGCGCACCCGGTTCGGTTTTTCTGAAGCGGGTCCTCACGAGCATCGATCCCAACGTGCGCAAGAACTACATCGCCGGCTTTATTGCGAGCCTGGTATTTCACGACATGACCATCGAGCACAAGCTGCCGAATGGCCGTTTGGCGCCGTCGCCGGCTTGCCTCGTGATCAGTCCGACAATGCGGTGCAACCTGAAGTGCGTCGGCTGCTATGCCGGCAATTACACTAAGAAGGACGATATGCCCCGGGAGGTCTTCGAGCGAGTGCTGGGCGAAGCCCGTGACCTGGGCACCAGATTCTTCATCATCGTGGGTGGCGAGCCGCTGATGTATCCGGGGTTGATTGACGTTTGCAGGAAGTTCAGCGACTGCGTGTTCCAGGTCTATACCAGCGGACATCTGCTCACGCCGGAGATAGCGCGTGAAATCGTCCGGGCAGGGAACATCGCACCTCAAGTGAGTATCGAAGGCTTCAAAGAAGAGACGGAGATGCGCCGCGGCGTGGGCGGTTTCGACCGTGCAATCCGCGCTATGGATATGCTGCATGAGGCACGAGCGTTATTCGCTTTCTCGGCAACGGTCACACGGCTCAACATCGACGCGGTTACCAGCGACGAGTTCATAGACTTAATGATCGAGAAGGGCTGCCACTACGGCTGGTATTTCTCCTATTGTCCCGTCGGTCGTAACCCAGACGTAAATCTGATGCCGACGCCTGCCCAGCGTAATCAGTTGCGCATGGCCGTGAACAGAATCCGCGACACGAAGCCGATCCTCGTCGGCGATTTCTGGAACGACGGGGCGCTATCGGAGGGCTGTCTATCGGGAGGGCGGCGATATCTGCACATCAATAGCAAAGGTGACGTCGAGCCCTGCGTCTTCGTCCACTTCGCCACCGACAACATTCACAACACCTCGCTCAAAGAAGCCCTGGCCTCGGACTTTTTCACGGCGTATCGCAAGGCATCGCCGTTCGGGACCAACCTGCTCCGTCCGTGTCCGATTATCGATCGGCCGCAGGTGCTCCGCGGCCTGGTCAAGAAATTCGGGGCTCGTCCAACACACGAGGGCGCAGAGACCATCGTTACCGACCTGGCCGACGAGATGGACAAGTATGCGGCTGGTCTGAGAGAGGTCTACGATCCGGTCTGGGCGGAGGAATATAGGTGGTCGGCCGTCCTGCACTGCAACGACAAATACATCACAGCGCGGTAGGTTTTCAATGGTTACTCGATCAACAGCAACAGCAATTGGCCAGCCGGCGGCGGGCACGGATTTGATCGTAATGCTCCTGGCCAAGCTATCCCAGGCGCTACGATCGTCGGTCTGGCAGCAGGGCAAGCGCAGCAACCTGACGCCGACACAGGTTCGGACACTCGTGTATCTATCCGACTCTACCCCGGAGAAGCGTACGCTAAGCGCGCTGGCGAGAAGCCACGGCATCGCCTTGCCCACGGCCACTGGGATCGTAGACGCGTTGGTGCGCCGCAATCTGGTCACGCGCGAGCCGAACCCTGGCGACCGGCGCAGCGTGATTCTGCAGCTTACTGCCGAGGGAGAAAGGATTCGTCGCGAGATAGTGGGCTGGGAAGCGACGATACAGCACATCGTCGATTCCCTGCCCTCCGATAGACGCGATGCGCTGCTACACACGCTCAAAGACATAATCGCCTCCCTCAGGCCTGTGCGTCACGACCAGGCAGACAGGGTCTGCTACACCTGTGACCACTTTCACCCGAATGCGCACCCTGGCGACGAGCGGGCGCATCATTGTACCTCGCTCGACCAGCACCTGAGCGTCAGCCTCGCGGTCAGCGAATGGCCACCGTGTCTTTCCGCGTAATGCCGCCGCGTTTGACTCGTGCGGAACAGTTCTGCTATACTGCCGACGATTGCGGGTGGCGACGCGAGATGGCGCTGCCTCACAGAACAAGGGGCAACCAGGCGGCATAGAATGGGTAAAAAGAGTAAGAAGAGCAGATCTGTCAGCCGGCGGGCGATGACCCAGACGGCGTACAGCGCACCTAAGAACAAGGCGATTAACCCAATCATTATCGGGATCGTCACGGTGACTATGGTTATTGTTATGATCGTAACCGTGGCGCCGTCGGCTATCCCGGGCCAGAGCGGCAGCCGGCCATCTGGCGCGACGCAGACGATCGATAACTCGACTCAGCAGCGCATCAACAACCTCGAACAGGCGCTCACTTCCGATACCAAGAATTTGGGTATTCTGGTCGAGCTCGGCAACACCTACTTCGACGTTGGCCAGTACGGCAAGGCGATCGACCGCTACAGCGCGGCGCTGGATATCGACCCGAATAATACCAACGTCCGCGTCGATATGGGCATCAGCTATTATTATCTCGGGATGGTCAGCCAGGCCATCGCCGAATACAGGAAAGCCCTGGACGTCGATCCGCAGAAGCCACAGGCGCACCTCAACCTGGGGATAGCGCTGGCCGACGATACTCCGCCGAACGTCGATGAGGCCGTCGCCGAGTGGCAGAAAGCTATCCAGTATGGCGGCGGCAGCCCGGACCTCGTCAAGAAAGCCCAGGACCAGATAAACAAGTATAAGAGATAGCTCGTGATATATCTGCTGCTCGACGATTTGCTGGGCGCGGAGGAGCTCGACAGGCTCAAACAACAACTGGGCGACAAAGGTCTCCAGGACCTCAACGTCACCTCGC
This sequence comes from Chloroflexota bacterium, assembly GCA_016189905.1. Taxonomy (GTDB): domain Bacteria; phylum Chloroflexota; class UBA6077; order FW602-bin22; family JACPRP01; genus JACPRP01. Next base: position 3,266 of record JACPRP010000003.1, read on the forward strand.
TTGACGGCCAGAAGAATTCCTTGGACGAGCTGATCAGGGCGTGCGGCGCAATGCCCTTTCTGGCCGAGAGGCGTCTCGTGATCGTGCGGCGTATGCTGGCCCGACTCGAGCCCAGGAATCCTTCCGCCGACCCGAGCCGCAAATCGGGCAGGGCGGAGCTCGCGAAGGCACTCGCCGATTACCTGCCCAACGTCCCTCCCACGACAGACGTCGTCTTCGTCGAAGAAAGCCGGCCCCCGGCCGGCAACCCCGTCTTCAAGGCTATCCAGAGCGTCGGCGGAAGAATCGCGGAGAGCAAGGCGCTTAAAGACGACGCGCTGGTTGACTGGATTGAAAAGCGAGCGAAACGAAAAGGGGGCCGGATAGCTCGTGGCGCGGCCGATGAGCTGGCGGCTTACGTCGGCAGCAACCTCAGATTGCTGGACAAGGAGATCGAGAAGCTCGTTATCTACGCCGGTGCTGCCGAGGTCACCAGCCAGGACGTTCGCGCGATGGTCAGCTACGCGAGAGAGGCAAGTATCTTCGGCCTGCTTGACACGATTGGCCAGCAAGACAGTCGTGCCGCGCTACGGAAGCTCCGTGAGCTACTTGACGATGGAGGGGCGCCAGCATACTTGCTGGTAATGATAACGCGGCAAATACGGCTGATGCTGCTGGCGAAGGAACTGGCCGCGGCCGGGCGATCACGCGAGGAGATCGGTGTCGAGCTGCGTCTTCAGCAATTTCCAAGGGACAAGATACTGCAGCAGATTCGCCGCTTCAGCCTGGCGCAGTTAGAGCAGGCTTACCGTCGGCTTCTGGCCGCCGACTCGGGGATCAAGTCCGGGCAAACGACACCCCTCGTCGCGCTGGACCTGCTGGTGGTCGAACTCGCCAGCGGCGCTTGATTTGTCACAGTTGGGCCGTCATTCCGTGCCATTGGTGGCCCAGTTGCCTGATTACGGCGATGACCTTGCCCTGAATGCTGAGCTGCGCAGGATCCACATAGATCGGCTGCATCTCCGCGTTGGCCGGCTGTAATCTGACGCGGTCTCGCTCGTGGTAAAAGCGCTTCAGGGTCGCCTGACCTTCGCCGGTTGGACCGTCCGAGATGAGCGCCACGACGATATCGCCGTTCTCGGCTGTGGCTTGCGGGCGCACGACCACCAGATCGCCATCGTCGATGAGATCTTCGATCATCGATTTGCCCTTCACTTTGAGGACAAAGGCATTGTGTGGCGCCAGATCGGCGGTTAACGTGAGGCTTTCACCCTCTCCTGCCACCGCTTCGATCGGCTCGCCGGCGGCGATGCGCCCCACAATCGGCAGGCTCACCACATTCGGCGTCGACCGCGAGGCAAAGTGCTTCGCCCCCGCGCGTTCTGCATCGTCGGCTGGGAGCGGGAGATCACTCGACCTGCTTCGCATCGCGCCGTCACCCGATGCATCGCTTCTTACGTCATGTATCGGAGAAACCCCCAACATATTGCGATCTACGGTGTGCATCGGAGGAAGCCCCGATGCATTGCTGCCTACGGAATGTATCGGGGCAAGCAGTTCGATACCGCGAGAGATTCCTCGATCCCGCCGGAGGAAGCCCATCCTGGCCAGGGCGTCGAGATTGTGATCGACGACCGAGGTGGAGCTGATATCTGTGCCCTGACAGATATCGCGCACGCTGGGGGGATAAGGATGCGTGCGAAGGTAATCGCGCAGAAAGTCGATGATTCGCCTTTGGCGGGGCGATAACGTCCCCGATGGCATCTTGGTCATTCGCTCACCTCCAGGATGGTTGCCGTGAGAGCCGATCCGATAACTCTCACCCTGTAGCGCGGGGGCTTGCCCACCCGCTGAGGGGCGCGGGCGGGGGGCTTGCCCCCGCGCCACGTTGCCGGACGGATTCCAAGAACAATCGTTCTGTAAGGGCATTGTAGCAGGAACTAATGTTCGCGTCAATCTCGCACGCGAGGGTTAGCGTACGTGAGATTGCGGAAATTCGTTGCGAGGTCTAACAGGGCGACAACGGATAAACGGATAGGGGCTGTGACAAATGGATGCCGTCGATAGTATCGCGACATAGCCTGCAAGAGGGCGACCTGTATGCGAATACCTTCTGATCACGTCTATCCCTGTGCGTTCGCAGGCATCCGTTTTCGGCCGCGCCCTTCTCATTCCTACAAATGGGCGCGGCCATCCTGGCAGGGATCCGTTTCAAATCCGTTGACGCCGAAGACCCTATCTATTTCCGCAATCATCTATACACTACCCGCAAGGAGTTAGCGCTATCCCAGAGGCAGCGTGAAGTAGAATGTGCTGCCCTTTCCCAGTTCGCTTTCAAACCACATCTTGCCGCCGTGGCGTTCCACGATATCCTTGCTGATAAACAGGCCAAGGCCAAGGCCGCCGTAGCCGGCGATGGCCGGCTGAATCTGGAAGAACGGCTCGAACACGTGCCGCTGTTTCTCCGGTGCAATGCCCATCCCTCGGTCACGAACGGAGACGAGGGCCTCGGAATCTCTCCTCGAAACAGAAAGCTCGATGTCTCCACCCACCGGGCTGTAGCGAACGGCGTTGTCGATCAGATTCGTCAGCACAACCTCGATCTGGTTCCGGTCTGCCTCCACCATAATCGGCTGCTCCCCGAAAAACAGCAGCCGATGCTTTTCGGTGATCATCTGCATCCTGTCGACCACCTCCCTGGCGGCGCTGGACAGGTCAAAACGTTCGGGGTGCAACTGAACGCGGCCAGCCTTGATTTCTGACATCGTCAGCATTTCGTCGAGAAGCTCGCTGATGCGACTGGCCTGTCTAACGATGATCTGCAGCACTCTCCTTTTTTCCGCGTCAGTCTCCTTGGTAAGCAGCCATTGCGAGTAGCCCCTGATGACGGTCAATGGCGTCCTGAGCTCGTGGGAGGCCACGCTCAGAAACTCCTCCCGGAGCCGCAAGGCGCGCTGCACCTCGTCGGCCATCGCATTGAATGAATCGCCAAGGCGCTCGAGCTCATCGCCGGTAGTGATTTTCACCCGCCGCTGCAACTCGCCACGCCCCAGCGCTACCGCGTGTTCGGTTAGCTGCTTTAATGGCCGCGCCAGTAGCTCGGCCAGCCCCAGCGCCAGGCCGAGGCTGAGCACGACGACGATGGCGAAGATCATAAGAGCGTTGCGCAGCGATTGCTGCACGGGAGCTAGAGCGACATCCACCGGCATCGAGACGCCGACGACCCAACCATAAGTCGGGGTGGGTGTGGTGACGACCATTCGGCGGTCGCCGAGCAGGCTATCCGTCGCTTCGCCTATAAACAGTTTTCCCTCCAGCGCGGTGCGCACCGGGGGATACGCGGATAAGTCGCGCTCCTCCCAGGCGAGCTCTGGCTTGGCGGTATAGAAGGCCAGCCTCCCCGTGCGGTCGGCGAGGAAAATGTGCTGCCCCGGGGCGCGCTCGACGGCCGCGAGCGACACGGGGAAATGGTCGATGCTGAGGGCAGAGGAGACGGTTCCCGCCAGCTTGCCATCAGGGTCGAAGACCGGCGCCGCAGCCACCACGATCGGTCTGCCGCTGCCTCTCGAAATGACTACGTTGGAGATGATTGGCTTCTGGGTCAGCATCACTTCCTGAAACCATTCACGATCGGCCACGCTGATCGGCTCCGTGCGGCGCGCCGAGGCGATCAGGATTCCGTTGGTATCGAAAAGGGCAACGGCGCTATCGTATTCCGGATAGATCGGGACCAGCCGCTCCAGATAGTCGTTAATGCGCTCACGGTCGAAGCTGAGGATGACCGGATCGGTGGCGTAGGAGCGAGCCAGGCTCAAAGCCTCGTCGAAGCTGTCGTTGACGATCACGCTTACAACCTGGGCCACGCTCAACTGGTCGGAGAGCACCTGGTCCCGGCGGGTATCAAAAGCCGCTTTATAGTTCAGCACCAGGAGAATCAGCAGCGGTGTTAAAATCACCACAGCACCGAACAAGAGCTTGATGCGCAGACTAAGCTTCAACACGTTCAAGCCCTCACGCTCGGTGCTGGCGGGGTGGGTTGCCCTAAAGAAAAAGGCCCACCGCTCTGCCCGGTGGGTATCGGTGCCTCACGAAACCACACAATTGCGTCCTTACGATCTTGAAGCGTGCAACCTGTTAGATTATAACCAACGGACGCGTATTCGGTCAATTAGGCGACGGGGGTAAAGATCAATAGAAGTGGCGGAAGCTCTCGGCCCGGGGAATTAAAAATGACCAGTCCGCGTAGGTGAGGCTGGTCTCCCAGTGGCCGGTGATGCGAGCGATTAGGAAGATGACTGCCACCACGCCGAGGAGCATCGCCGCGAAGGTCCACCCCCCGACCCTTCGTTTTCCTAGCGCGCGCAGTTCCAGGGCGCCCTTTTTCGGGCAAGCGTGTACGCAACTGAGGCAGGCCACGCACTCCGGCGATTCGACGCTGGTTGCCTTCGCCACATCGATTCGATTGGGACACGCCCGGGTGCAGAGCCGGCAATCCGTGCAGAGATCCTCGTCTCTTGTGACCGCGATCGGGCTAAAGTAGCTGACGAGCCCCAGAAGCGCACCGTAGGGACACAGATAGCGGCACCAGAAGTTCTTCACCAGCGCGGAGACGACCAGCAATCCCAGCAGGAACACGGCCACCTCGGTGCTCATCTTGGTGAAGAAGTACATCATCTTCACGTCCACAACCTTGTTGTAGGAGGTGTTGAGAAAAGCGGTGATGGCGGCCCCGTCCATATCCAGGATAATCGACTTGATGAAGAACGCCAGGACCAGGTACTTCAGCGCCATCAACGGGTAGTCGACGTACCTGGGCAGGGCGAAGTTGCGACCAAGCAGCCTTTGGCCGATCCGCCAGGTCCACTCGAACAGGGTGCCAGCGGGACAGAACCAGCCGCAAAAGGCCTTCTTGAAGAGCAGGGAGATGGTAAGTATGGTGAGGAAGATCACGAGCCCGGCCGGGTGGACGGTGTCGAGCGCGCCATTCACGACCAGGTGCTTCAGAGCTACCAGTGCGCTAATGGGCAAGAAGCCCTCCACCAGGGAAGGGCGGGCGACGAACGGGGTGCTGCCCCCGGTTTCGAAGTGCTCGACGAACCGGTAGAACTGCCACCCAACGTAGAGAAGAACGAGACACGAGAGAATCTGCACCGTGTTCCGAGCGACGCGCAGATTGGCGAGCCTCGCCCGTCGCTTCGTAACCACCTTTGTCTTGTGCCCTGGCTCCCTTGCCAGGTCTACCGGGCTCGTCGTAGGCCAGAGGTTCGGCATGCTGCCCTCTCGCAGGGTCTAAGTAAACACATCGTGATAACTTTCACCGCAAAGGTCACAAAGAGCGCAAAGAAACTGTTAGGAATCTTTGCGGCCTTCGTTGCGGTATGCTTAGCATTTACAACTGTTACTATCTTATCAGGATTCGCTCACGCGCGCCATACCCGTCCCGCGCAGCCACAGGGCTTATGCATTCTAACTACGGCGCTACGATCCTTTGAGCATATCAGCCAGAAATGTAGCCGCAGGCTTCAGCCTGCGCGTGCCTGGGCGCCAGAACTGGGACAGGCGCGCGTAAGTGGGCTTGTCATCAAGCGAACAGGCCCGCGCACCCTAAAGGGTGCGGCTACATTTGGGCCGCTCCAAGCAGAATGCATAAGCCTTACGCGCAACCACGCCCGACATTGCGCGCCGCTTTCTACTCAAATATAGTATAAGGCGGCGTGGGGATATGCGGATGCGACTTTAGTCGCAAATGATGAAACAGTTGGATGAGGGGCCTTCCTCGGGAAGGCCCCAACGCCCATCCTAGCCGCCCGGTTGTTGAGCTGAGACAATCGGTTGCTGTTCCTCCAGGGAGGGCTCGATGCGCATCGAGAGGGGCCTGGGCGGCTTCTCCAGGGCGGCCCGCTGCTCGGGGGTGTACCTGGGCGGTTTCAGCGTCTCGATGTTCTGCGGCAAAGGCGTCGGCGGCGGGGCTGGCTTGGGCACATACCTGCCGAAGACAGGTCGGCGTACGATGTAGGCCGCTCTGGTGCCGGTCTCCCAGGGATTTTGCGGTATCCGCGGCTTGTAACGCACTTCGAGCATCATGCCGCCCGTCTCGCCGGGCTGACCCTCCAGCGGCCGGTTCTCGATGAGGAACCAGTCCTGCCGCTGGGTCCACATGGACCAGCGCAGATCGGTCGTCCACACGTTCTCTCTGACAACGCCGGGCGGAGGGATGAAGTCCTCAGGCGGAGTGTCTTCCAGCACGTCGACCATAAAATTGTGCCAGATATAGCCCGCGCCGTTGACGCCGGCGACACCCTTCATCGGCGTGTTATCGGAATTTCCCACCCAGACGCCGGCCGCGGGGCCATTTGGCGTGTAGCCGAAGGTCCAGCCATCCTGAAAGTTCTCGGTCGTGCCCGTCTTGGCCGCGTTCGGTCGACCGATGACGAGGAAGTTATTGTCGCCATAGGTAGGGTACTGCGCCTCGTGGTCGCTAATGATGGTGGTGATGAGGAATGTCTCACGCTCCGGGAAGACGCGCTTGGTCTTAGGCTGATACTCGTAGACGACATTGCCCTTAGAATCGACGATCTTCGTCACCGCCACCGGCTCCAGCTCACGCTGTCCGGGCACACGCTCTGCCAGGGGCACCTCTTCACCTACCTGGACGCCGCCATTGGCGAGCACGGCGTAGGCGTAGGTGAGATCGAGAAGCTTGACCTCGGCCGCGCCGAGCGTGATCGCCAGGCCATAGTTGTCGCCATTCATGGTCGTGATGCCGGCGCGGTGCAGTGTATCCAGGAACGCGGGAATACCTATGAGGCTCAGGTCGATCACCGCCGGCATATTCAGCGACGACGCTAGGGAGCGTCGGATGCTGACTGCCCCGTGCCAGCTCAAGTCGTGGTTACGTGGTATATAAGACACGCCCATCTCGTTTGGGAAGTCGGTCGGCACGTCGTTGATCACCGTCGAGGGTGAGAGCCCATAGTTGATGAACGCGGTGAGATAGTTGAAGGGCTTCAGCGCCGAACCTGGCTGGCGATTAGCCAGAGCAATATTCACCTGGCCGTCGATGCTCTCGTCGTAGAAATCCAGACTGCCCACCATAACCCGGATCTCGCCCGTAGGAGGATCGATAGCAACGACGGAGGCGTTGCTGACGTTGAGATTGCGGATCATCGCGACGCGCTCGCGCGCGTCGCGCTCCGCGATCTGCTGCATCTCCAGGTCGAGGGTCGTGTATATTTGCCAGCCATTGCGGAACAGGGCGTCGTAGCCGTACCGCTGTTCCAACTGGTCACGCACATACTGAACGAAATGAGGCGCTTGAACGCCGAACTCCTGGTTGACGAACTTGACGGGCACCTTCTTCAGCATCGTGGCCTCGTCTTCGGTGATGAACTCGTGGTAAACCATCGCGTCGATAACCTGCTCTTGACGGCGCTTTGCCTCATCGGGATTGACGAAGGGGTCGTAGAGAGACGGCGCTTGAGGAAGGCCGGCGAGATACGCCGCTTCCGCCAGATTGAGGTCCTTCGCCGATTTGCCGAAATAGGCCTTCGACGCGGCCTCAACGCCGTATGACATGTGTCCATAATAGAATTCGTTCAGAGCCATTTCAAGTATCTGCTCTTTGCTGAACTGTTGAGTCAGATTGTAGGCGAGGATGACCTCCTGGATTTTGCGGGTGTAACTTCTCTCGGACCTCTTCTCAATGTCAAAAAAGGCGTTGCGTGCCAGTTGCATCGTGATCGTGCTCGCGCCCGATATCGTCTCCTTGCCCTCGAAATTCTGGCGAAACGCCCGTAGAATCGCCTCGATATCGACCCCCGGGTTCTGGAAGAATCGCGCATCTTCAATGGCGAGTGTGGCGACGATGATCTCTGGCGCGATCTCGTCGAGCGGCACCAGAATGCGCCGCCCTTGATCCTTGTCCCAGAGCTCGGCCAGGACTTGCCCGTCGCGGGAGTATATCGTCGTGTTCTGAAACACTTCACGCTGAGATATCGTCTTCGGCGCCGGCAGATCCCTGCTGAAGTACAGCAAGCCGGCTGCCGCCAGCCCTGCCGCTGAGAAGATGAAAACTGGCATCAGTATCACCGGGAGAAGGAACAGCGTTAGCGTCGCCTTCACCAGGGCGCTATTTAACGGGCTATTCGATCCTTTAGCCCGAGCACCGCGCATCGAACGCCCGTTGTGGAGAGGCCCCCGCCTACCGGGTCCACTTCGTCCCCCATTTCTACCGCTGTTGCTTGACGCTTTCATTACAGATTAGTCCATCCTAAGTTTGTCGATTGTTAGTTGGATCTCGTCTCAAACGGAATGATGCAAATAATGTGCCAAATCCAATCTTTCCTGCTAGACATTTCCTTTAATTGTGATAGAATACGGCGGGTTGCGATACAGGTTCGCGTGGCGATAGTTGGCGCGTCCGATCGCAAAGTGAGAGCCGGGTTACCCCCTCTGACAGAAGCCACGGTGCGTTAGATGGGTGCGCACCGGCGATGTGTCCCCGGGTTCAATCGAGGAGGAATTGATGCAACAAGAAATCGAGAATTTCATGAACTTCCTGGTGGTGGAGAAGGGGTTCTCCAACCACACGGTGGCCGCGTACCGCAGCGACCTGGCTCAGTTTCTCGATTTCTTGGTGACCGCCGAGGCGCGCTCGGGCGGTTTCGGTGGTGATGCGGAAGATGGCTCATCAGCCCCGTCTAACGCCTTTGATTGGTCCGCTGTCAGCAAAGTTCGCATCATCTCGTTCATTATCTCTCTCAAAGAAAAGCAGTATGCTTCGACGACCGTGGCGAGAAAGGTCGCGGCTGTCAAGTCGTTCTTTCATTTCCTGGTCGCCGAGGGCGTGGTCAAGAACGATCCCACAGAGAACCTTGATTCGCCGAAGGTTGGCAAATCCCTGCCCCGAACGCTGACGGTCGAAGAGGTTGACGAACTGCTCGAGCAGCCCACGCGCGCGGCCACCGCGGAAGCGCAGCGGGACAAAGCTATGCTCGAGCTTCTGTATGCCACGGGTATGCGCGTTAGCGAGCTGACCTCGCTGAACCTCGACGACATCAACCTTTCGGCGGGATACGTTCGTTGTCTTGGCAAAGGCTCGAAGGAGCGCATCGTTCCGGTCGGATTCCAGGCGATGCACGCGGTGGAGCAGTATCTCCAACAGGGGAGGCAACAACTGGCACGCAGCCAGGCACAGCACGCGTTATTCCTCAATCATCGGGGCGAGCGGCTCACGCGACAGGGGTTCTGGCTCATCATCAAGGCTTACGCCAAGCAGGCCGGGATAAGGACAGACATCGCGCCCCACACGCTCCGCCATTCCTTTGCCACGCATATGCTCAATAGCGGCGCCGATCTGCGGTCCGTTCAGGAACTGCTGGGCCACGCAAACATCTCCACCACCCAGATCTACACTCATCTCACCGCCGACCGTCTGCGGCAGGTCTACGATCAGGCACACCCGAGGGCTTGAGGGCGGATTATCGCTACGTCTCCCTCGCGGCCGCGAGCAACCTTGCCCCGTGAAACACGAGAACCTGAAGCGCCGCCGTCAGCGGAACTGCCAGCAAAGCCCCCACGATCCCCATCAATTCTGCCCCCGCCAGCAGCGCCAGTATCACCAGCAGAGGATTCAGTCCGACCTCGCGACTCATCACGTTGGGGACCAGCAGATGGCTCTCCAACTGCTGAACGACGACGTAAAGGATCAGCACGAGCAGCGCCTTCAATGGCGATATCAGGAGGGCGATGATCAAGGCGGGTATCGCCCCGATTATCGGACCAGCTATCGGGATAAGCTCGGTGATGGCGGCCCAGACCGACAGCACCAGGGTGAACGGTACGTTCAGCAGCTCCAGCCCGATGAAAGTGATCAGGCCGATGGAGACCGACAGCAATAGCTGACCTCTAACCCAGCCGCCTACCCTCATGCCAATCTCGGCTAAGACATCCTCTCCTTCGGCACGTGCCTTGACAGGAAGTGTGCCGATAATCAGCGCCTTGGCCTGGTCGGCCATTATAAGCCAGTAGGCAGAGATAACCAACGTCATTATGGCGGCGAAGACCACAGAGCCGATCTGGAAAGGCAGGAGGAGGAGAGACGGCAGTAGCTCGGCGATTCTCGTGGCCAGTTGGTTCACGGCTTCCTGCAACTGCTCGGGCGGGACTAACTGCGACGCGGCATAATATGCCCCGAGCAGCGCCTCTAGCTGTGTGAGCAGGATCGGCAGATTGATCACCAATCCCTGGAGCTGGACGATAAGCGATGGCACGACGATGGCACCGATCAGCAGGAAGATCTGGAGGAGCATGAGGTAGGCGAGGATGACGGCGATGCCGCGATGGATGCGAAGACGAATGAGGACCCTGACCAACGGCTCGACGGCCTGGGCGATCACCACGGCCATCAGGAAGATCACGATGACCAGGCGAACCGCGGCGAGAAACATTAAGAGGAGGTAGACTCCGAACACGGCGATCACCGTGAGGAGTATCGTCTCCGGCGCGATCTTGATTACGCGTTTGTCGCTATCTCTCACGAGCGCATCAGTTTGCCGCCCGCTTCATTCGCGTGCTCAGCCAGGACTCACAGAGATTGCAGAACCTGGCAGCCTTGACGTCGGTGTCGTGGATCGTGTTAGAGAAATGCATTACACACTGGACGCTGGGGCAATGGCCCACGCCGAACGTATGCCCTAGCTCGTGGACAGCCTCTTTGAAGGTCCGTTCGTACAGCAAGCTCTCATCGCTCCCCGGGGGCAGCAAGCGTTTTGTCGAGATCACTCCATACTTACCCCCCAGTTCCGCCTGGCCAAACACATAGTTCAACTCGTCCGCGTAAAGGTCCTCGCCAACTATGCCGAGGACCTTCTTCGCCTCTGGAAACCCCATTCTCTTCAGGTTAGACAGGATTATCGCGGCCAGATACTGATCTCGCATCGGGTCGTAGGCGTCCTCCGTGAGATCGATCGTCGGCGCGACCTTGCAGTCGAGGCCGAACCGTCCTGTCAGATCTCTGCTGAGCTGCTGCAGCACTTGCCTGGTCAAGACCTCTGCCTTGTCGCGGCCGAGAGGCTGTAGATAGATAAAAGTCTCCACCGGAACGATTCTGAACATGTTAAATATCTGCCCTGGTGCATTGCAGCGTGATTTTCGTGCTGTGCAGCGATGAGACCCATTCCATTGGAACCGTTGCGCTGCGTCCTTGGTCGCCCACTTGCACGATCAATCGCGTAACCTCCATAGTAAACTCGTCGACAACCACCCCTTCGACCACTCCGAGATGCCCGTCAACGCATTCTACTCTGGTGCGCGTGGATATCTCGACGGTCTGAGGGGGCGCAGGCGAAGATGGCGAGGCCCCTCCGAGGCCAATGGCTCTCGCCGGGACGTAATCCGCGAGACGCTCGACTTCGGCCTGGTTGATATTCAGAACAAGCGCATCGTCGGTCTCGCTAACCGCGCTATCGGGAACGATTACGTCTCTCTCTATGCCGACGGTACTGTGCACGACGTAGCTAAGGACCTCGTTCGTCGCCAGATCAAGAATCACGCGCTCGACGGTTCCAACAGCCTCGCCGACACGGCTAACGGCGAAAGCCCCGAAGTTCATAGAGTTCCCTCCAGTCTTGGGGGCATCACCTGCGTTTCCTCCCGCTGGTATTCCTTCTCCAGGTCTCTCAGGCATCGCTCACAGACCACGCCTTCAGGCTCGATAGTTTGAGAATGCTGCCTAGGAATTGGAGCAGCCAGTAAGCGCCTGGCGCGGCGCCCACAACGAGGACAGATCAGCACGCCCTTCTTCATGTTATTTCACGTACTCGTGAAGATGATGCAGCTTCTTGCCCGGCTTGCGAAGCTTGCGCAAGGCCTCGGCCTCGATTTGGCGAATGCGCTCCCGACTCACGCCAAAGACATCGCCAATCTCTTCCAGCGTGCGCTGCTTGCCATTATCGAGGCCGAATCGCAATTGAATAACTTTCTTCTCGCGCGGCGTCAGGTCATCGAGCGCCGCCTCGACTTCGTCGCGACGGAGGAGCTGATCGGTGGCCTCATCGGGCGAGCGAGACCCGTCGTCGCGGATGAGGTCTCCTAGCTGCGTTTCCTCTTCCTCCCCCACGGGCGTTTCCAAGGAAAGCGGCCGTTGCACGGCCCGCATGATATCTCTGACCTTTACGGGCGATGTGCCCATCGCCTTGGCTATCTCTTCTGGCGTCGGCGCCCTGCCCAGTTCCTGGGCCAGGCGCTGCGTTATCTTGGTGAAGCGGTTTATCGTTTCGTTGACATGGACCGGGATGCGGATGGTGCGGGATTGATCGGCAATTGCCCGCGTGATGGCCTGCCGAATCCACCAGGTCGCGTAGGTCGAGAACTTGTATCCTCTTCGCCAGTCGAACTTGTGGATCGCGCGCATCAAGCCGATGTTGCCTTCCTGGATCAGGTCTAACATTCCAAGCCCGCGCCCGACGTACTTTTTGGCGACGCTGACGACGAGGCGCAGGTTGGAGCGAATCATCTGCTCTACGGCCTCGACGTCGCCCTGCTCAATCCTCTTGGCCAGCGCCACCTCCTGCGCCGAAGTCAACAACGGCGTCGCGGCGATCTCTTTGAGGTACATCCGCACGGGGTCGGTCACGAAAGGCTCTTCGGCGACGACCGCTTCCTCTAGATCCGTCTCAAGCTCGGCGTCCTCTTCCAGTTGAGCCTCAATCTCCTCAGGCGGGGGGAGGCTTTCCGGATCAGCTTCCTCCCGCTCCGCCAGTTGGGCGGCGATAGTAGCCACGTCGTTGAGCAATAAGAGCCGGGGCTCGCCGACTGAGCGTTTTCTCTGCCTTCTGGCGTCGATATTGGCCCGCCGGTTGGCGGGTGAGTTTGGCTTCTTCAAGGGTCTTCGCTCGGGTGTATTCTTGCTCATGCCACCATCCTGATCTCAAATACACTGATCTACCCGCAAGATTTGTGCCGCAAGGCAGTCTGGTAGAGTGATCTAGGCTGCTATCGCTTCCTCTTTTTCCTTTGTTTGCGGCTCGTCGAGCAACTCCGCCAGCTCTTCACCTTCGAGTGTCTCTTTCAATATTAAGGCATCGGCGAGCCGTGTAAGCTTGCCTCTGCTATTGGTCAGGACCGTCAATGCCCGCTGGTAGGCCTCGTCGATGAAGCGGGAGATCTCGGCGTCGATTTCGCGAGCTACGTCGTCCCCATAGTTTCGCTGTTCGGCCACATCACGGCCGAGGAAGATAAGCTCCTGTTTGCGCCCGAAGGCTATGGGGCCCAGTTTTTCGCTCATGCCGTACTGGCAAACCATTTTCCGCGCGATCTCGGTAGCTCGTTCTATATCGTTGCTGGCGCCCGTGCTGATATCGCCAAACACCAGCGCCTCGGCGGCGCGCCCTCCGAGGGCCCAGGCCAGACTATCCTCGAGCTGGGCCTTGTTCCACAGGTAACGATCTTCGGCGGGGAGAATGCGCGTGTAGCCCCCCATCGTCCCGCGCGGGATGATCGAGATTTTGTGCACCGGATCGACGTTGGACAACGCGTGGGCGACGATGGCGTGGCCGGCCTCGTGGTAGGCGGTGATAGCCTTCTCTTTTGGCATGATCACTCGGCTTCGCCGCTCCGGGCCGGCGATGACCCGGTCCATCGCCTCTTCGAGCTCGACCATTTGCACCGTCTTCTTACCGCGCCGCGCCGCGAGGATGGCGGCTTCGTTGATCAGGTTTTCCAGGTCGGCGCCTGAGAAGCCTGGTGTTTGTTTGGCCAGGATCGATAGATCGACATCTTTATCCAGAGGCTTGCCGCGGGCGTGCACCTCGAGGATCGCCTCGCGTCCTTTAACGTCGGGCCGATCGAGTACTATCTGCCGGTCGAAGCGGCCCGGGCGCAGCAGGGCTGGGTCAAGCACATCGGGGCGGTTGGTCGCGGCGATGACGATTATGTTGGTTCCCTTGTCAAACCCGTCGAGCTCTACCAGAATCTGGTTGAGCGTCTGCTCGCGCTCGTCGTGTCCGCCGCCGAGGCCGGTGCCGCGCTGCCTCCCGACCGCGTCGATCTCGTCGACGAAGATAATGCACGGTGCATTCTGCTTCGCCTGGGAGAACAGATCGCGGACGCGTGACGCGCCAACGCCGACAAACATCTCGACAAACTCAGACCCTGAGATGCTGAAAAAGGGTACCCCGGCTTCGCCGGCTACGGCACGGGCGAGCAGCGTTTTGCCCGTACCTGGTGGCCCCACGAGCAATAGACCACGAGGGACCCGCGCGCCAAGGGAAGCAAACTTCAGTGGATGCTGTAGGAACTCGACGATCTCCTACAATTCTTCTTTAGCCTCATCGGCTCCCGCGACATCCGAGAAAACCACGTTCGGGCGGTTGCCCTCGATTTTTCGCGCACGGCTCTTGCCGAACGAAAAGGCTCTCTCTTGATCGTTGGAGATTGGCCCTTGACGCATCAGCGAGAGAGCGAAGATGAAAAGCCCGCCGATGATGATGATCGGTAGCCAGGAACCAAGACCACCAAAGCCATCCATAAAACCACCTCCTCCCTTGACCTCAATTACGGGCATCTGCTCGGCCGTCACCCCGCCCTGTTGGAGGTATTCGATAACGTTCGAGCTAGCCTCTTTTCGTGATTTCTGGGTACTGCCGTCGGTATACTCGATGGCGATCATGCTGCCATCGGCATCGACGGTTATCTTTTGAACCTGGCCAGCCCTTGCCTTCTCCAGAACGGTGCTAATGGGAACGAGGTCAGCCTCTGACGGAGAACTTAAGAACGGTAGCAGCAAGAACAGCAACCCTACGCCGATTAGCAGCCAAAAAATCCAGGTTCCCAATCCCTTCTTGTCTGACATCTTATCACGCACTCCCCAACTCCCGCACGCCACGGCGGCGTTGTTACACCTACAGATGTGCAATAGTCGTGCCAATTCTTGGTGCGGCTGAAACCGTTGACAAAGCGGGGGGGCAGGGTATAATAGGCATTGGCAATTTCATTGGTGGACCTTTGCCTGGCCTTCAATTGCCTGGCCTTCAATCCAAGCGGGGTTGGTCATTTCCTTGTTTTCTTCATATGTCACTGGCTAAGCTACTATGGGATGGGCTCACCTTGGGCGCAAGAAGAAGCGCGCCATTTAGAGGGAGTGATAGCCTCAGGAGCGCCCGATGTGTTTTGCGAGACTCTGAGGCTCGATAATTATGGCTGACGCGCTCCCTAAATTATGGCCGACGTGCTCCCTATCGGCAGATTGTTCTGAGATTCCTTGCAGTGGACCGCTTGTTTCGGCCCACGGGTACCGGGGCTGCGTGATAATCGAAAGGAGTGAATAGATGGCGAGTATTGCGGTAGGAGAACAGAGCGATAACGCGCCGACCAAAGTCAAGGACGACGTATGGATCAATAGCTCCTGCAATGGGTGCTACAGCGCCTGTGGGATCAAGGTGCACCGTGTAAACGGGGTCGTGGTAAAGATCGAGGGCGACCCCGATTTTCCGCATAATCTGGGGCGGCTTTGCGCCAAGGGCAACGCTGGCCTGATCGCGCTTTACAACCCTAACCGGGTCAAGACGCCGCTGAAGCGCACCAATCCAGAAAAGGGCATCGGCGTCGATCCCCAATGGGTGGAGATCGGCAGGGAGGAGGCCCTGGACACCGTCGCCGCGAAGCTGAAAGAAACCCGGGAGAATCATCCGGATCGGATGGGCATGTGCCACTTCGATACAAACGCCGCGCCCTTCATCGGCGCGTGGACGACGGCTTTCGGGAGCCCTAACGGCTACCAGGCAGCCTCTGGCTACTTCTGTGGCGCGGGTCTGCACCTGGCCACGGGCCTCACTAACGCTTCGTTTCACTGTCAGATAGACCTCGAACACTGCAACTACGCCATTCTCTTCGGCAGCCAGTTGGGCTTCGGCGTTGGCCACTGTCCGAACATCACCACCCAGGAGATGTCCGACGCCAGGATTCGTGGGATGCACCTGGTGGTCGTCGATCCGGTGTGCAATCACGCGGCCAGCAAAGCGGACGAGTGGGTTCCGATCAGGCCGGGGACCGACGCGGCGCTGGCGCTGGCGATGCTCGACGTGATGCTCAACGAGCTGGGTATCTACGACGCGGAGTTCATCCAGAAATTGACCAACGGACCCTACCTGGTCGGCCCGGATGGCCTGTACATCCGACACGAGCAGAGCAAGAAGCCGCTGGTGTGGGATGCGACGGCCGGCGAAGCCAGGCCTTACGACGAAGCCGACGCTTCACAGACGCCGATCATGGGGCAGTTCACGGTGCGTGGGCAATCCTGTCAGCCGGCGTTCCAGGTGCTCAAGGAGCACTTGCGCCAGTATACGCCTGAGAAGGCCAGCGAGATCACGACGGTGCCGGCGCAGACGATCCGGCGGATAGCCGGCGAGTATGCGAAGGCCGCCTCCATTGGTGCGACCACCGTCATCAAGGGGCAAACGTTGCCCTTCCGCCCGGCCGCGACGAATATGTATCGCGGCGCCTACTCGCACGCGCACGCGACCCATCACGCCATGGCCGTTCAGCTAATGAACGTCGTCATCGGCAACATGTACGTACCCGGCGGGCATTTCGGCATCAATCCCGTCGGCCCCTGGTGGCAGATAGAAGAGGGTATCGATGGCCTGCTCGTCTGCGGCAAACAGGTGCAAATGGGTCCTCCGCCTTACAATTTTCTCAACAACAAGCCGGAGCCGCCGAAATCGCACAAACTGACTTCGCTGTTCCCGATCTCGTTTTCGAGCAGTGTGAGCCAGCAACTGGCCTTCACCGACCCGGAGAAGTTCGGGCTGGCGCCGCTTGACCTGATGATCCAGTGCCGTGGCAACGTGATGATGACGACGGTCGCACCAGATACGGTGGCGGCGGCGCTCAAGAACGTCGGCTTTATCGTTTCTTTTGCCAACTACCTCGATGAAACGGCGGAGTTCGCCGACATCGTGCTGCCCGACGCCCATTACCTCGAAAGAATGGACCCGTCGCCCAACGAGCCCTACACCAGCCAGAACCCCAACAGCGGGTACTGGTACTGGCGGCTGCGGCAGCCGGTCGTGGAGCCCTCGTTCAAGGCGCCGCACTGGCTTGAGACGCTGATCGAGCTGGCGGAGAGGGCCGGCTTCCTGGAAGACTACCTTCGTGTGCTGACGACCAATACCAAGACCCGCAAGCCGCTGAAGCTGGACCTGCATAAGAAGCCGACCCTGGAAGAACTGTCCGACGTGTGGCTCAGAACGCAGAGCGGGGACGACACCAAGGGTCTGGAATGGTTCAAAGAGCACGGCCACGTCAAGATCAAGCGGACGCTGCAGGAAGAATATCCCAGGCTGGCGCTGCGGTGCAGGGTTCCGCTGTACTACGAGCACTTCCTGACGGCGAAGGGCTATGTCGAACAGGTCGCGCAGGAACTGGACATCGAGTGGAGCACCATCGATTATACACCGCTCATCAGTTGGTTTCCCTGCCCGGCCTATGAGCCGCAGGCGGGCGGCTTCGAGCTGTTCGCCGTGAACTACACGCTGCCTTTCCACCAGTACTCCATCACCGCGGAGAATCCCTGGCTGCAAGAGATCACCGAGCGCCACCCCTACGCCTACAAGATCATGATCAATTCGGAGACGGCGCGCAGGTTGGGGCTGCAGGACGGGGGGGCCGTCTGGGTGGAAGAGCTGGAGGGGCGGAAGGTGAAGGGCAACGTCAAGGTGACCGAGTGCATCCATCCCGAGGTGGTGGCCATCGCCTGTGTGTTTGGGGCGTGGGCGGACAGGAAGCCGATTTCCAGGGGCAGAGGGGCACATTTCAACAGCCTGCTGCCCTTCGACCTGAAGCACATCGACCCGATTTCCTGCGGGGCCGATGCCTGCGCGCGGGTGAAGGTCTACCCGGCGTAGCGCCGGGCAAAGGCTGGTAACGCAGTAAGGAGATATCAGAAATGACGAGACTAGGAATGGTGATAGACCTCAAGCGATGTATCGGCTGCTACGGCTGTACGATGGCCTGCAAGGCCGAGAACGCGACGCCGCCCGGCGTGTTCTGGAATCGCGTTCTGGTCTGGGAAGAAGGCAAATACCCGGTGGCCCGCCAGGTTTATTTTCCGGTGCAGTGCAATCACTGCCAGGATGCGCCGTGCAAGAAGGTGTGCCCAACCGGGGCGACTTCCCAGCGTCCTGATGGCATCGTGCTGATCGACTACAACAAGTGCATCGGGTGCCGCGCCTGCGTAACCGCCTGCCCTTACCAGAACCGCTATTACCAGCGTGAGACCCGCACATACTACCCGGGCGTGCTCACGCCCTTCGAGGAAGTGGGCTACGCCAAGTTCCCGCCAAAAGTGGTGACGAAGTGCAACTTCTGTGTGCACCGCGTGGACCAGGGGCTGCAGCCGGCGTGCGTGCAGACGTGCATCAGCAAGGCGCGTACTTTCGGCGACCTGGACAATCCAGAGAGCGAGGTCTCGCTGGTGATGCGCAATCGCCACGTTTTCCGCCTGAGGCCGGAGCTGGGCACCGAGCCATCGGTTTACTATCTGGGCTAGTTATGCGCGCCAGTGGAGCTATGACAGAGGTTGTCGGTCTGACAGGACCTGCAACCCGCTGGTAAGCTGTTTATCGAGAGGCTCTCGATGAACATTCAAGGAGGGATAAATGGTCGAGGAATTTACCCTTAGATTCAAGGCCCAGGAGGAGTGGGGCTGGTTAGCGATTCTGGATTTCTTCCTGGCTGGGGGTGGCGCTGGCCTGTTTTTGATCGGGCTTTTTCTAGAGGTAAACCTGGCGCTCCTGTTCGGGCTGGGGGCTACCGTGCTGGGGGCGCTGGCTCTGCTGCTGGATCTGGGGCATCCGGAGCGCTTCTGGCGGGCGATATCTCGGCCCGGCAGCTCCTGGATAAGTCGCGGTGTTATTCTCGTTACCGTGTACGTGGTGTGCGGCACCATCTATGCCGCCTCTCGCGCCGCTGGGCTCCCCTGGGCCACGGACAGCACGCTTTACGGTGTGGTGGGGGCGATCGCCGCGATCGCGGCCGTGGGGGTGATGGCCTACACGGGCTTCGTGCTCGTCGATTCGCCCGGCATTCCTGCCTGGCAAAGCGCCCTGTTACCGGTGCAATTCATCGTCTTCTCGCTGCTTACCGGCGCCGGCGGACTCTATCTGCTACTGCCGGTGCTCGGCGATGCCGGCAGACTTCAGGCGCTGGCCTGGGTGGGCATCGGCCTCGCCTGCGGCGGTCTGGTGGTCCTGGCAGCCTATCTCGTGGGCCTTTATTCCTCGACATCGGCCGCGCAGCAGGCCGCACGCGATCTCATTCAGGGCCGCCTGGCATTACACTTTCTCGGCGTCGTCGTCCTGCTGGGCCTGGTGGTTCCTCTGATCATCCTGGGATATCTCATCGTGGCCCGGGCACAACTCACGGCGGCGGCACCGGCGCTGATGGTAACCGGCGCCCTCTTTATAGTCGGAGGGCTGCTGTTCCGCTACAGCCTGATCAAGGCCGGCTGCTACGAACCCGTCTGGCAGAGGGGGCTCTTCTAGGGCGATGCGCAAGATACGGGTGGTTTACATGGGGCTCCTGCGCAACACCGTGGGGGTTCCGGAAGAAGAGGTGGAGGTGCCGGCAGGCTCGCGGGTCGTGGACCTGCTGGCGATTTTGCAGAAGGCACACGGGGCCGACTTCGAGAACGCCGTGTTCACCCGTAACGGGGAACTCAGGTCTCTGATCGAGGTGTTCATTGGAGACCACAACATCAACGAGCTGGAGGGGCTGAATACCGAGATAGAAGCTGCCGACGGCGTCTACATCCTATTGCTGGCCTACATTGCCGCGGGCGGACAGGCAGTATTTTCGCCGGCATAGCCGCGAATGTCCAGGCTTCGCGAAGGAGAGAGTCGTGATGGGTTCAGCACTGTCGATCGCAAGGACATTGTCTTACGGCGAATAGTTGCCAGCTATCAGTGATGTCCGCCGCGAATGATTTTGATCATGAGCCAGAATCCCAGGCCACTCGCGACCAGGAATCCGAGGGCGAACAGCAGCCCCGCGAAGCGCGTCAAAACTGGCGACTGGTAGAACAGCATCAGGATAGACAGGGCAATGATGAACGCCGCGGTGATGATGCCCAGGATTAGGCGATTCACCATACGGTCCAGATCGACGAGGTAGTGCTCAGCCTCGGGGACGCGGAAGTTGACCAGCATGTTGCCGCGTTCCGCCTGGATCATCAGGCGGTCCAGGCGTCGTGGCAATGTAGTGGCCAGCCGTCGCAGATCGGCGAGGGTGGGGAGGACCTCCTGTGCGAGATGCTGCGGCGCATACATCTCGAGGATCAGCCGCTGGACCAGCGGCCGCAGCATCTTGGCCAGATTGAAACTCGGGTCCAGTTGCAAAGCGAGGGCCTGATGCATAGCCAGGGTCTTGCCGAGCAGTGTGAGCCGCGAAGGGATCTGCAGGCGGTGTCGGCATGCGATGGCGAGGAACTCCTGGAGCACGCGAGCGAGGTCTATCTCCCCCAGGGGCCGTCCATAGTACAAAGAGATGTGGTGACCGACGTCGTGACGCAGGTGCTCGGGGCGAAAAGTGGTGCCGACGACGCCCAAAGCCAACAGACTATCGATCACGCGATCGCTATCCTGCGTGAACACGGCCACGAAAAGCAGGAGCAAGTTCTGCCTAGTCTCCTCGTCCAAGCGCCCCACCATTCCATAGTCCAGGAGCGCGATGCGGCCATCGTGCTGAATCAGGAAATTGCCAGGATGCGGGTCGGCGTGAAAAAAGCCGTCCTCGAGGATCATCTTCAGAATCGCGTGGATGAGCGCGTCAGCCAGATTGTGGCGATCGATGCCCGCGCGGTCAAGGTCTAGCAGATCGTTGATCTTAATGCCGTGAAGGCGCCCCATAGTGAGCACACGTCGGGTCGAGTATGCGGCGTATGTCTGCGGGACGCGCACCGACGAATCTTTTCCGAACTGGTGTCGAATCCGCTCGGCATTTCGCGCCTCCAGCTCATAGTCCAGTTCTCCCCGCAGGGTATCGGCGAACTCCTCCACAATGCCCGGAAGGTCGTAGGTCTGGCCTACAGTAGTTCGTCCGGTTGCCAGGTGTGCCAGATCGAACAGGATGGTGATATCTTCTTCGATCAGGTCCTCGATCCCCGGACGGCGTACCTTGACGACAACCTCTTCGCCGGTGTGTAAGCGGGCCGCGTGCACCTGGCCAATAGAGGCCGAGCCGAGGGGAATGGGATCGAAGTGGGCGAAGACCGCTTCCAGCGGCCTGCCAAGCTCTTGGACTATTTGCGCCACGATCACGTCGGCGGGGGCTGGAGAAACCGCGTCTTGAAGCTTCGACAGCTCCGCAATGTACTCGGGCGGCAGCAAGTCAGAGCGGGTAGAAAGCACCTGGCCGAGCTTGATGAACGTCGCCCCCAACTCTTCAAAGGCCAGGCGAAGATGCTCGGCCTCGGAATGCGGGCGGGCGTTGGGGTGCTGCCCGAAGAAGCCCCAGTGGAGCGGCACCAGAAAACCCAGTCCCAGACGGCTGATGAGGTAGCCAAACCCGTGGCGCACCAGAACCTGAGCGATCTGGCGATACCTGCCGAGGTGACCCCGCAGCCGAACAGCGCGCTCCAGCAATGCTTTTGCTCCTGCTAAGAACAGATCTACTCATGCTTGGAGTAATCATTGTACCACATGTGTCGGGCTTGGTCAGTCAGTTTGCTCACTTCTACGCTGCTTTTCTGCTTCTAACAAACTTTCGTATTGACAGCCGGACGCCCGGGTGATATATTCACCTTAGATCGGACAGTTTCTATGTAAGAAATCCTCTCCGACCGCTTCGTGGCGTCCCCCTCATCGTTGAGGAATGCCAGCACTGAGCCCAAGTGTTATCTCCCCATAGGTTGTGGAACGGCATAGCTGCGTGCCTAAGGTCGACGACTCTCGCTGCGCGCTTATCGTCCAGCCAAATTGAAACGCAAGAGATTTGTAGAAGTGAAGCTCGCCCAAAAAGGGCCGGAGTAACTGTTAGCCAACAATAGCAGGAGGCACGTGATGCTTTTCAAATGGGCATTGTGGTTAGTCCTCGTCATCGCGATATCTGTGTGGCTGTTGGCATGCAGCGCACTTCCGACGCCCACTCCGACGGCCGTGTCGAAGCAGGTCACGCAGCCGAAACCAACGGCGCCGGGCAGCACTTCAACTCCGTCGGGTACCCAGTCGAAAGCGGTTACCCCGGCGCCTGCGGCCGCGACGCCGGCCGCGCAGGAGAAGCCCCTTTCGCCGCCGGTGACAGTTAAGATCGGGTCTAACAGCGCAGGCTCGCCGTCTGATGCGGGTGTATATATTGCGATAGAAAAAGGATACTTCCGGGAGGAAGGCCTGAATCTGGAACTGGTACCTTTCGACAGCGCGGCCTTGATGATCGCACCGCTATCGACTAACCAGCTCGACGTGGGCGGCGGCTTGATCAGCGCTGGCTTGTTCAACGCATTTGGCCGGGACATTCCCGTCAAGATAGTGGCGGATAAGGGCAGTGTGCCGAAGGGATTTGGCTACATGGCCCAGGTTCTGCGCAAGGACCTGATCGACAGCGGTGTCTTCAAAACCGATGCCGACATTAAGGGGAGAACCATTGCTAATAACGGGACCGGCAATCTTGCCGACATCCAGATAGAGATGTTCTTAAACAAAGCCGGTCTCATGCGGGACGACGTCAAGATAGTGATAATCCCTGCTATGCCCGATATGCTTACCGCTCTGGCCAATAAGGCCATCGATGCGGCCTCCTTCATCGAGCCAAACATCACGCTGGGCGTGGAACGAGGCATAATCACCAGGTGGAAGCCAAGCGACGAGACGTACCCGAACCAGCAGGTAGGCGTGCTGATGTACTCGCCTAACTTCAGCAGCAATTTGCCGGCTGCCAACAGGTTCGTCACGGCCTACGTGAGAGGTGTAAGGTATTACAACGATGCCTTCAACACTGGGAAGAACAAGCAAGAGGTGATCTCTATCCTTGGCAAGTACATCAAAGTTGCGGATAAGTCGGTTCTCGAGCGTATGGTGCCGGTCGGTCTGAACCCCGACGGAATGGTGAATATGGAGAGCATAACGAACGACGTGAAATGGTTTATCGACCACGGCTACATCAAGCAGCCCGTCGATGTGAAAAAGGTTGTCGATAACAAGTACGTGGATTACGCGCTAAAGAGGCTCGGTAAGTACTGATTATCTACTGCCGCAGGAATTTGCGAAATGACTAAGGGACGATCACGGCCTTAATAGGATTAACGCCGCAGATCTCCCTTCCTGTGGCCTTCACCGCTTCCTCGGCCTCCTGAAGAGGGAACCGATGGGTGACCATATTCTCGACAGGATAGCGCTCAGACTCGATCAGCTTGACCGCCGCGGCCACGGCGTCGGTTCCCTTACGGAAGGCGCCCTGGAGGCGTATCTCGTTCCAGACTATCTTATCGATCAGGAGCAGGGTAACCGTTTCGCTCCCCGTCAGGCCGGCACAAAGTAATGTCCCCTGCTTTTGCACCCGGTCCACCGATTTCACGATGGCCTTTGGGTTGCCTGTCACGTCTATTACCAGGTCGGCCATCCGTCCGTCCGATATCTCACGTACCCGGGCCACCACGTCCTCGGCCTGAACGTTAACGCAATAGTCTGTCACGAGCTCTCTAGCCAGTTCGAGGCGGTTCTGGTCCGCGCCCAGTCCGGTGACTATGATCGGGCAGGCACCGGATTCCTTGGCCGCTACCGTCATGGCCAGGCCCTGGGGCCTGATGCCTTGGATCACTACAGCCTGTCCGATGGAAGCCCCGCCCAGGATGCGCGCCCACTGGATGTCGTTGGCGATGACTGCGTTGGCCAGGACCGCGGCCTCGGCGGGCACGGCCTCCGAAATGCGGTGCAGGATGGAGCCGGGAGCGATATACATATACTGGCCGTAAGCGCCCCCAAAGATGGGGAGGGGTGTCAGACGAAACCCTGTCGCCATAATTCAGCCTTCTCACCTGGCCGAAGCCAGTTCTTCCCGCAGGGCTCGCGTGGCCTCCACATCCACCTGAAAGGTCTCGGCATCGATGATGACACCGTAGTCCTCGCGGGCCTTCTCTAAAGAGACATAGCCGTTGAGCACATCTTCGAGGACCGCGGCCGCGTCCCTTTCGTGTGGCTCGCCGTAGCCCCCCGCCCCGGCTATCGCCAGCCTCACCACCGTGCCTGCTGGAATGTCCATGCCTCGGGTGGCCGAAGGCAACTTCCTTTCCTTGGATCGTCCAGGATTCAGAGTACACCAGCCAAGAGCGCCTGGTTTGCCACCGAATATTCCCCACTTGGGGCGTATGTAGTAGGCCCCACGCAGCGTAAAGATGCTGTCCTCCAGGGTCTCATATTCACGAAGGAAGGAGAGGCCTCCTCGGTACTTGCCCGCCCCACCAGAATCTCTCGCCAGCTCGAAGCGGTTTAGCCGCACCGGGAACTCGGTCTCGATTATTTCCACCGGGGTTATCTTGCAGTTGCCGGCGTCGACCATTGTACCCGAGACACCATCGCTATGACGTCGGGCGCCGTAGCCGGAGCCGAAGAGCTCATACTGTACGTAGGACTGGCCCGTCCGAGTGCGACTGCCACCGATAGAAATGGACGAGCCTCCGCCGGCGGCCGCGGTGGCCTTTTCGGGCACGAATTCACCCAGGGCGGTGAGAATGCACGAGCAGGCCAGGCCCAGTATCGCCGCGTAGTGGTTCACTGGCGCGGGAAAACGCGGGTTCACCACCGAGCCATCACGGCAAATAACCTTCACTACGCGGGTGACGCCGTGATTGTTGGCGATGGTAGGGTCGATCATCCCCACCAGGGCATAATGGCACGCGGAACGGAGAAGGGACGGCCTGATATTCACCGGCCCTCGGGTCTGATCGTCGCTGCCGGAGAAATCGAAGCTTATATCCTCACCCTTCTTCGTGACCACGACGTGAAGCCGCACCGGTCGATCCAGGTCTATACCATCGTGGTCGAGGTAACCCTCGGCCTCGTGGACCCCGTCTGGCCAGGCGCCGAGTCCGCGGCGCACGCGGCGCTCTGTCCCGTTTACGACCTCGTCGAAGGCATCCTGCAGCACATCGGGATCATACTCCTCGCACAGCTCTTGTATCCTTTTAACTCCAACCCGGGTACAACCTACCTGTCCGCGCAGGTCGCCCACGATGAGGTCTGGCACCCTGGAGTTGTTGCGGAGGATGTCCTCTACCTCCTGGTTGAGGATGCCGGCGGAGTAGTAGCGCACCGGCGGGAGGATGATGCCCTCCTGAAAGATCTCGGTGGCCACGCCGGACGAGGAGCCTGGAACCGAGCCTCCCACATCAGGCTTGTGCGCGATGCAGAGGCAAAACGCGACGATCTTGCCATGGTAAAAGGCGGGCGTCGCCACGATGAAGTCAGGGACGTGAGGGCTCCCGGCGATGTAGGGGTCGTTCACGACAAAGCTATCACCCTCCTGGATAACTGGCAGCGGATAGCGTCGCAGAATGGCTTCAATCGTCGGGGTGAAGATGCCCAGGTGGAGTGGATGCTGCGTGGCCTGGCCAACCAGGTTGCCCGCGACATCGGCGATGGCGGCGCTGGTATCCTTGCTTTCTCGCACGATCGTGGAGTAGCCGGTGCGGAAGATTATGTGCTGCATGGTGTTGACGATTTCCATCAGACGGTTGGCGATCACTTCTATCGTTATCGGGTCAAGGGGCACAGCTCCACCACCTTTCTCTTTCGCATTTTTGCCGCTCACCCAGCAACACGGATAATGAGGTTGCGGAAAGCATCGATAGACGCTCGCTGGCCAGGATAGATCACGGTTGTGGAGTCCACCTGTTCGACGATGGCGGGGCCCGGGAATTGAGCCCCCACCGGCAGGGCTTCTCGTCGATAAACAGGCACGTGAGCGTAGCCCTCGCACTCCTCGAAGTAAGCGGAGCGGCTCTCCTCAGGAGTTATGAAGGCGTCGGCTCCACCCAATTCATGCTGGGCCAGGGATAGCTTGGGGACCTCGGCCTTCGAGACAAGCCCATAATTGACGATCTCGACCGACGCGTCTTCCGCCTTATGTCCATAACTACGCTCATGGATGTCGTCGAACTCCCGCCGCAGCAAATCCTTGTCCGTTTCAGCTAAAGGAAACTGGCTGAAGGGCACGTTTAGCTCGTAGGCCTGCCCGGAGTAACGCATGGCCAGATACCGGGAGATCTCGACCCTGGATAAGGGGAAACCCTCCCGCTCCATATCCGCCTGGGCGCGAGCTTCCATCTGGCGGAACATCGAGTTTACCAGCGCTATATCGGCGGTGCGCAGAGGGCCTACCCTTGTGTGGAGATAATCATGCCTCACGTCGGTGACCAGCAGGCCCATCGTAGATGTTAGCCCTGGCCACAGGGGGACGATCACTTTCGGAATGTGCAGGGTCTGGGCCAGCCGTCCGGCGTGCAGGGGTCCTGCCCCACCGAACGCTATCAAGGCGAAATTGCGAGGGTCATAACCCTTTTCTATCAGGGCAAGGCGGATGGCGATCTCCATCTTTACGTTGATGATCTTCAGAATCCCGTGGGCCGCCTCGGTCAATGTCATCCCCAGAGGAGCCGCTACCCGCTTTTCGATAGCCGCGGCAGCCAGGTGCACGTCGAGCTTGAGCCTGCCACCCAGGAAATAGGCTGGATTGAGATATCCGAGCACCAGGTTGGCATCGGTGACCGTGGGCTCTGTGCCACTCAGACTGTAACAGGCTGGGCCGGGATCCGCCCCGGCGCTCTGGGGGCCAACCTTAAGCAGACCATCACCCCCAATCCAGGCGATGGTCCCGCCCCCAGCGCCGATGGTGCGCAGGTCGATCATAGGCACGCTGATAGCCTGGCCGTCTATCTCGCCCTCCGTGGTCTCCTGCACCTCGCCCCTGCTGATTACGCCGATATCGGCGCTGGTGCCTCCGATGTCCAGGCTCACCACGTCGCTATGGCCCAGCGTGCTGCCGATGTAAGACCCGCCGATAACTCCCGCTGCCGGGCCCGAAAGCAGGGTGCGACAGGGGTAGAGTGTGGCTCCGCCAAAGGTGACCAGGCCCCCGTTGGATTGCATAACGTAGAGCTGCCTGGTCTTTAGCCCGGCCTGCTCCATTTCGCCTCTCAACCGGTCGACGTAACCCGAAAGCACCGGGCCCACGTAGGCATCCAGGACTGTGCTAGATAAGCGCTGGTACTCGCGAATCCGTGGGATCACCCGATTGGAAAGAGAGACCCAACAGCCTGGATACTCTTCCTGGATTATCTCGGCAGTCCGCTCCTCGTTAGTCGGATTCATGAAGGAGAAAAGGTAGCAGACCGCTATCGCTTCGACCGCCTTGTCGCGTAATCGTCTGACAGCCATCCTCACCGCTTCTTCGTCCAGGGCGCTCACGATCGTGCCGTCGAACCCTGTTCGCTCCGGTATCTCCTCCGTCAGCTTCTGAGGAACGAGCATGGGAGCTTTTTCATAAAAGGGGTCCATCGATCGGGAAGGGGGGCGATCTTGCTCTCTAACCTCATATATGGCCCTGAAGCCCTCAGTGAGCAACAGCCCTGTGCGGGCGCCTCGGGACTGAAGGAGGGCGTTGGTAGTGACCGTGGTGCCGTGGGCGAGAAAAGATATCCGGTCCGGAGAGATGCCGTTTTCTGATCTCAGCGCCTCCGTGATGGCGTTCATTACGCCGATTGACGGGTCGCGGGGCGTCGACGACGTCTTGATGGTCTTGATATTGCCCGTTTCCTCGTCGAGGAGTATCAGGTCGGTGAATGTCCCGCCGACATCCACCCCGATTCTATAGCTAGCCATGCCTTGCCCCGTCCTCTGTCGAATGAATTACTACACGGTTATAGCGGTTTTCGGTTAGATTTGGCTTCGTTTGACACTCCAGCCCTATCAGGATAAGTCGAGGGATGAGCGAGACGACCCTGTGACGGGCTCCATTGCCTGGTCCATACCTGGTCTCAGGCCGTAAAGTTACCAGATCTACGCCATTTTAGAGAATCAGTATATCGCGAGCAGCGTCTGGATGCAATATGGAAGGGCCTACTTTGCCTGCTTGTCTATTTGCCTACTTGCCTACTTGCCTACTCTTGTGCCACTGTTTCTTTGACGTGTCGTACCTAGAAGCGAGCGAAGTCTGGTTTGTGCGAGCCATACTGTAAGAACCCGCGACAGCCTAACCGTTTTGTGACAAAAGTCACATTATGCAGCTACGTAAGTGGTTAGAATATTAGCTGCTAACGCTTCCACTTCTGTTCCCTTGCCTTGGAGGCTGGATACTCCGATTCCCTGATGCCGGTAAGTCGGCTGGATGACTCAACGTATGTGTAGAGCCAAGGGTTGACGATACAGTCAGCAAGAGGCTTTCACGATCGTCGCTCTCGAATGGACAAAAGAAGCCACGGCGCTCAGCAAGGTGAAGCTCAAAGCGCGCTGCAAGGCAAAGGAAAACGGAGGACAGTAAGGAGGTCGCGTCTTGACTTGGCCTTACAGTAGCTCCGGTTTGATCGGACTCTGGCGTTAAGCAACACAAAAAGGAGGAGAGAAAACGAAAATGAAGTCACGGATCGTCAAACACAGTTTGCTCGCCGCCCTTGCTTTGGCAGTAGGAATGCTGATGCTCTCGGTTATGAGCGCTTATTCGCAAGAGGAGCCGAAGGCGCCTGACGTGCTCAAGGGCGCCGAGGTCTTTCAGAACAACTGTGCCGCGTGTCACGGCAAACAAGGCGAGGGAAATATGGGCATCCCGAACCTGGCCGGAGCGGCAGGCCACGTCCAGCAACTCGGTATCCCGCCGGAAGCTGCTGGGCCGGGGATAATCCAAATGCTGCGAGGTGGTATCCCCGGAAATATGCCCGCTTTCCCACCGGACGTTTTAAGTGACGCAGATATTATGAACCTCGGAGCCTATCTGTTCACACTGGAGCCAACCACTGGCGCTAATCTTTATCGGGCTAATTGCTCCTTGTGTCACGGCGCGAATGCCGAGGGCAAGATTGGCCCTCAGCTCGCCGGAGTGGCGGAGAAACTCCCCCAGATTGGGCTGACCAAAGAGCAGTTGGCGGCGGGCTTCCCTGACCTGGTCCGCAAGGGCATACCCGGCAAGATGCCGGCGAACCCGGCACTGACCGACGTCGAGATATCCAGGCTGTTCGACTACCTCTGGGATCTGCCTTCGCTCGATTCCTGGGAGGCCAAGTTCCAAGCCGAGCACGGTCGGGCTCCGACGGCACAGGATAAAGCTGACAGGGAATGGTCGCTCGCGTTCCTCGCGGCCAACGGCCGTGAGCCCTCAGACGCCGATTGGATCAGGCGTTGGCAGGAGAACAAAAAGTAGAACGGCATCTAACTTGCCGAGTCCGATCATCGCTTAAAAGGCCCTACCGGTTGTCACGCGACCCAACCGGTAGGGCCTTAAGCCCTTGAAAGGTTCGGGTAGCACGGTTCTCAACCACTGAAATCTGCATAGTGCGCTAAACCTGGCCAGGGCGATAATGAGGGCGGGTTTGAAACCCCGCCCCTACCTGGTTTAGGCACCTGTGCAGAAATCAATAAGTAATTGGCTGCAGCAACCCCTTAGCGTGTCAGTTGAAAAACAAGAGAGCGGAGGTTCACATGTGCCAGACCTGTGATTGTGAAGCTATCATCGAGCAGGGGCCACGGGTTATTTTGGATCGCGCGATTGCCATCATCAAGGGGCTGGGGGTCACTCTAGAGAATATGGAGGAGTTCGAAGACGCGGAGAGGATTTGCGATGTCATTTCGGCTAAGACTCCGGGGAGCGACGACGCGGAGGTGGCGCGGATCGCGCAGCGAGTCGCGGAGTTTCACCGGAATGCGCATGGTAAGAGGAATCAGGCTCTGGTCAACGCCGCCCGCGATGTTTTCACCAGGATGCCTGCCGAAGGGGATCGGATGGAGGTGATCACCGCCTGGCACCGGTTGGAACAACTCTGCCATAAGCTTGACGACGACGTCCTCTCTTCGATTGAAGCGGACGGGATCGCCGAGATCCTCCGAGGCGTGCAGCACATACACGATAATCAGATCGAGCGACGCAAAGAGCTCCTTCGGCGCTATGGCCTGGAAGGCTTTTAGGCGCCCGTCTGTATTACTTGCGAAAAGATCGATGGGAGAGAGTATTCCGCCCCGTGATAAGCGTAGTGCTCAATACGGTCGGCCTGGCTTCTGGATTTGCCGGAGCCAGGCCGCTAGAAATCGCTCCCGACCAACCCCTTGTCCTGTCTTCAATTCTCGATATATGGTTCTGTCCGACCTCGCTCTTCTCAACTGAATAGTTTGACGCTATTGTTGCGGCACGGTAGCCCCTTCGGATTGTGGTTGCGCCTATCTTATCCCAGCCTAAGTCATCCCAGAACGGGCGCGACCATCTCGGAGATGTGGTGGCAATCCGGCGCTCTCGCTTGCCCGGCCGCCTCGCCGCAATCAAGCGGCTTATAGACATTGTGGGCACTGGAGCTTTCTGTTGATTGGCGGTCAAAGCAGTTTGCTACAGTTGACCTATCGCTTGCTCAATCCTTTCGAAACCCACCGAAAATGCCTCCAGGCATACCCAGAATCTGCTCCTCGGATCTAGCCCAGCCAATCCCGAACATTATCGAACGAAAATTCAGAAAAGGCCAAATTCGTCTCCCAAAATGTTGTTTTTGAGGGGGGTCAAATGAATTATATATAGTAGAACATTTGTTCGCATGATCGGTGGGCAGCGAAGGAGGGGGTGATTAGGAGGGGATGGCGTGAGCGGCTGGCGGGGTGGGTGTTTGGGGACGTGATCGATCGGCGGGTGATGGAGGCGAGCCTGGCGGAAGAGGATCGGCTTTGGCGGTCGATCTCGGCGACGGTGGGGACGCGGGATGTGAACTACCGGGAGCTGGTGGACGAGATGAACGACAGCGTGGAGGCCTACCGGGTGAACCCGCTGGCGTTTCGGATCGTGGAGCTGACGACGGATTTTGTGTTGGGGCGGGGGATGGCGGTGCGTTCGCCGAGTGCTTCCGTGCAGGCGTTCATCGACGAGTTTTGGGAGCACCCCATGAACCGGATGGCGACGCGACAGTTTGATATGTGCACGGAGCTGAGCTTGAGCGGGGAGTTGTTCGTGACGTTGCACACGAACCCGTTCGACCGGATGACGTATGTGCGGCTGGTGCCGGCGGTGGCAATCGATCGGATTGAGGCGAACCCGGAGGACCTGGAAGACGAGCGGCGGTATCATCGGGTGGGGATGGTGCCGGCGGTGGTGGAGGGGATCGACTGGGTAGGTAAGATCGAGGGCGGCACGGAGGGGCGATGGTGGAATGTTGGGGAGTGCCGCCACTTTGCGGTGAATCGGGTGGTCGGGGCGCTGCGTGGGCAGGGGGACCTGGTGCCGATGCTGCCGTGGCTGCGGCGGTATAAGGACTGGCTGACGGATCGGGTGCGGATCAACAAGTTTAAGGGGGCGTTTCTGTGGGATGTGGAGCTGAAAGGGGCGGACCCTGGGGCGCTGGCGCGGCGGCGGGGTGAGCTGGCGGTTGCGCCGAACCCGGGGTCGGTGATTGTGCATAACGAGAAGGAGGTGTGGAAGGCGGTACAGCCTGAGATCGATGCTCAGGCGGTGGAGCCTGACGGGAAGGCGATGCGCTTGATGGTGGCGGCTGGGGCGGGGATTCCGCTGCACTTTTTGGCGGAGGGTGAGAGCGCGACGAAGGCGACGGCGCAGGAGATGGGGGGGCCGACGCTGCGGCATTATGAGCGGCGGCAACTGTATTTTGCGTTCGTGCTGACGGAGGTGGTGCGCGAGGCTATCGCGCGGTCGGGGCGGTTCAAGGGGAAGGGGGTGGAGCTGGAGGCGAAGTATGAGGACCTGTCGACGCAGGATAACCTGCGGGTGGCGCAGGCGGCGAAGATGATCGGGGAGGCGCTGAAGGTGGGT
Source organism: Chloroflexota bacterium (assembly GCA_016189905.1). Lineage (GTDB taxonomy): Bacteria > Chloroflexota > UBA6077 > FW602-bin22 > JACPRP01 > JACPRP01. Next base: position 35,240 of record JACPRP010000003.1, read on the forward strand.
GTGGAGAGTGGCTGGGTGGATAAGGGGCAGGCGGCGAGGATCTTTGAGCGGTTTTGCGCGGAGCCGCTGGGGATGAGGTGACCGCGGATTATGACCGCTGATGACCGCTGATTGACGCTGATTATGACCGCTGATTGACGCTGATTGTGACCGCGGATTGACGCTGATGATTGGATGGCGCTGATTGTTGGGCGCTGATGGAGCTGGGGGTGATTTATGGCTGGTTGGGATGTGGTGGTGTTGAATGGTGAGCTGGGGTTTAACGATTGGCGGATTGGTGCGGGGGTTAGGTGGTGTTGCTCGCTGTGCGGTGGTTGGATGACGGACAGGGATTTGACGGTGTGGGGGTGGCGTGGTGATCGTGTGGGTGGTTATAGGGTGCGGTATCACCTGAGGTGTCTGGGGATGTTGGATGGTCGAAAGGGGGAGTGGAACTAGTGGGCGAGGTGACCGCGACCGCAGTGATAAGCGGATTGGGTTATTCCGCGCGGAATAGTGAGGGGTGTTGCATTGGGGATTGAGGTGGTTTTGCTGGATGGTGACCGGCGGTTTAGGACGAGCCCGGATGCGGGGGAGCGTGATTGTGTGTGCTCGCGGTGTGGGCAGGTTATCGCTGGGGAGGAGGTGGCGATCAGGGCGTGGCCGGCTGGCGGGGGTTATGAGCTGCGGTATCACGTTGGCTGTGTGGAGTTGCGTGTTGATGGTGGGATGGATTTGGGCGCGCGTCTGTTTAGTTGGACGGAGGAGGTTGATTAATGGGGGATGATGATAGCGTGGCCGCGGGTGGGGTGGAGGAAAAAAAATTGCGAAACAACCCCATGGATGGGGGCACCGGTGGGGCGGGTGAGCGGGTCTTTCACTCGTTAGGAGAGGAGACGAGTGAAGGACGGGTTTTGGAGAGTGTGGAGTACTTCGGCGAGGTGCTGGAGGCCGCGGCGGTGCCTGGGGAGCGGGCGGTCGAGGTGACGATTATTCGGCCGGGGCTGTCGGCGAATCGGCTGGAGTATCCTGAGGATGTGCTGCTGGCGTCGGTGCCGATGTGGGAAGGGGTGGCGGCGTTTTGTGATCATCCGAGCTGGATCGATCAGAGCCGGGCGGGTGGTCGGAGCGTGCGTGACCTGGTGGGGGTGTACAGTGAGCCACGGTGGGACAATGGGATTCGGGCGAAGCTGCGGTTTAATGGGCAGAGTGGCTGGCTGTATGACCTGGTGTGTGAGGCGATTAGGGACCGGGAAGCGGGGAAGGTTGTGGCGCCGATGGGGATCTCGGCGGATATGCTGGTTTTTCGGGAGCGGCTGATGGACCGCTGGAAGGTGCATCAGGTGAGGGCGGTAACGTCGGCGGACGTGGTGTTTCGGCCGTCGGCTGGTGGCAAATTTGAGAGAATTTTGGAGGGGAGGACTGAGTTGGGCGACGAGGAAAGGGAGCAGGGAGCAGGGGGTGTTGCAGGTACGGCAACAAGTGTAGCCGGTACGGCAAGACCGGCGCTGGTGAGTGAGGCGGTGGCGGCGGAGCTGGCGGCGGTGCGTGAGGCGCGGGTTGGGCTGTGCGGGGTGCTGCTGGAGCAGAAGCTGGGGGCCGCGGGGCTGCCGGAGAAGGCGGTGGAGCAGCTGCGCGGACGGTACGCGGGGCGGGTGTTCGAGGGGGCGGCGCTGGATGGGGATATCGCGGGGATGAAGGAGCTGCTGGCGTCGGTGACGCAGGGGTCGGTGGTGCGGGGGATGGGCGTTGGCGGCGTTGGGCGTGTGCAGACGGGGCTGACCACGCGGGAGCAGATTCAGTTGGCGTTGGATCGGCTGTTCGGGTTGCCGGTGGAGCGGACGGATGTGCCGCGGCTGACGGGGATTCGTGAGGCGTATATCGCGCTGACGGGTGATCGACAGTTCACGGGGCGGTATAACTGGGAGGAAAGCCTGATTCGTGAGGCGGACGAGGTGACGACTTCGATCATGAACGAGGTGGTAGCGAACACGCTGAATCGGCGATTGGTAATGGATTATAAGGGCCAGGCGATGTGGTGGCGACCGTTCGTTAGCGTGAGCTCGATCAAGGACATGCGGACGCAGACGCGGGTGTTGCTGAACGATTTCGCGGCGCTGGCGACGGTGAACGAGAATGGGGCGTACGCGAACCTGGCGTGGGGCGACAGCGCGGAGACTTATACACCGACGAAGCGTGGTAACCTGGTGACGATCACGCTGGAGATGATCATGAACGATGACATCAGGGCGGTGGCGCGGATCGCGGGGAAGCTGGCGGTGGCGGCGGCGATCACGGTGAACGAGTTCGTGTCGGGGCTGTTCACGGCGAACGCGGGCACGGGGTCGACGATGGCGGACACGAACGCGGTGTTTAACGCGGCGCACGGGTCGAACACGGGGGTGACGGCGCTGAGTTCGGCGGCGTTGCAAGCGGCGATCACTGTTGTGATGAAGCATGCGAACTCGGCGAGCAAGCGGCTGGGGATTGTGCCGCGGTGGCTGCTGATTCCGCCTGACCTGCTGTGGACGGCGCGGACGATTTTGGAGAGCAGCGGGCTGCCTGGGACGGCGAACAACGATGTGAACGTGACGCGTGGGGTGGCGGATATCATCGTGGTGCCGAACTGGACGGACGCGAACAACTGGTATCTGATGCCTGACCCGGCGGTGGCGGAGACAATTGAGCTGGGCTTTTTGAACGGGCGTGAGGAGCCGGAGTTGCTTATGCAGGATAACCCGAGCGACGGAGCGGTGTTCACAAATGACGCGCTGGCGTATAAGGTGCGGCACATCTATGGCGGTGGGTGGCTGGATTGGCGTGGGACTTATGGGTCGGTGGTAGCGTAGGGAATAGGGAGCAGGGAGTAGGGCGCAGGGGGTTGAGCCCTATTCCCTGGAAATAGAAGGGGGTTGAGAGTTGGGAGAGACTAATTTAGATACGCTGGATGTGTCGGCGCTGGAGATCGATAACACGGCGGTGACGGCGACGGCGGCGGAGCTGAACGCGCTGGACGGGGTGACGGCGAGCGCGGCGGAGCTGAACCTGCTGGATGGATCGGTGGCTGGCACGGCGGTGGCCAGTAAGGCGCTGGTGCTGGGTGCGGATAAGAACGTGGATGTGCTGGCGATCGCCGATGGTGGGTTGAAGCTGGGGGCTGGGGCTGGGACGGCGGTGACGGCGACGGCGGCGGAGCTGAACGCGCTGGACGGGGTGACGGCGAGCGCGGCGGAGCTGAACCTGCTGGATGGATCGGTGGCTGGCACGGCGGTGGCCAGTAAGGCGCTGGTGCTGGGTGCGGA
>JACPRP010000070.1 GCA_016189905.1 Chloroflexota bacterium
GGACAAAGACGTCTTCAGGTCGTGGTTTCATCACATCACCTACTTGCGGAACATTTGTGCCCATCACAGTCGCCTTTGGAATCGTCAATTCACTATCAGACCGCTTGTGCCGTACAGTTCCAAGAACAAAGACTGGTCGACTCTTGGCCTTGATAACAGGCGCGTCTTCTCAAGCGCGGTGATTATGGAGTGGATTGGTTTGAAAGCCAGCACGTCGACGTCCAATATAGAACCGGTCTATAATACAATGCGCTCGATCTCGACAATCAATCGGCGCTTCGCAAGAATGATGGGCGTGCCGCCTGGCCGAGCCATCGGCTCCTGCTGGGCAAAGAACGAATGAACGAGTGGAAGGAATACAACGTCGCTGAGCTGTTGCGGACCGGTGCTTTATACATTGGCGATGGTTACAGGGCAAAAAATGAAGAGCTTTCTAAGGAAGGATTGCCCTTCGCTAGGGCGGGAAACATAAACAATGGTTTTCTGTTCAACAATCCCGATTGTTTGCCACTTCAGGATTCCTATAAGGCCGGAAACAAGATAAGTCAGGTTGGCGATGTAGTATTTACGTCCAAGGGAACCGTGGGGAGGTTTGCATTCGTTCAGAAAAACACTCCGAGGTTTGTGTATTCTCCGCAGTTATGCTTTTGGAGAAGCCTTAACCGCGACATAATAGAAAGTCGGTTTCTGTTCTATTGGATGCACAGCGACGAGTTCTGGAATCAGACAAACAGCGTTAAAGATCAAACAGATATGGCACCTTATGTTAATCTTTCTGATCAAAGAAGAATGCGAATCACCCTCCCCCCTCTCCCCGAGCAGGGTGCCATCGCCGGCGTGCTCTCCAGCCTCGACGACAAGATCGACCTGCTGCATCGACAGAACAAGACGCTGGAGGGAATGGCCGAGGCGATCTGGCGGAATATGTTTGTGGAACAGTTTATTCGCCACAGCTTATCGACGCGAACGAGGCCTTTCACAGGATGCTCGCGGAAGGCGTGCCGGTCACGGTGCAGGGGGACGGCCAGGAGCGGGGCGAGCGGGCCTGGCTGGTCGATTTTCAGAATCCCGACGACAACGAATTCCTGGCCGTGAACCAGTTTACCGTCGTCGAGCACAACCAGAAGAAACGGCCCGATGTGGTCCTGTTCGTGAACGGTATGCCGCTGGTGGTGATCGAGCTCAAGAACCCGGCCGACGAGCACGCGACCGTCCGCAAGGCCTACGATCAGATTCAGACCTACAAGGCGGTCATTCCGTCGCTTTTCTATTATAACGCTTTCTGCGTCGTTTCCGATGGGCTGGAGGCCAGGGCGGGGACGATCTCGTCCGCCTTCAGCCGCTTCCAGGCGTGGAAAACCATCGACGGCAAGAAGGAATCGTCAGGGCACGTGAGCCAGCTCGAGGTGCTGATTCGCGGCATGTTGAACAGGGCGACGCTGCTCGATTTGATACGCAACTTCATCGTCTTCGAGAAAGAAAAGAAGACCGACGCGAAGACCGGGCTCACCCAGATCGAGACGGTGAAGAAGATCGCGGCCTACCACCAGTATCACGCGGTGAACAAGGCGGTGGAGAGCACCCGCCGCGCGGCGGCCGAAAAAGGCAGCCGCAAGGCCGGGGTCGTCTGGCACACGCAGGGCTCGGGCAAGAGCCTGTCGATGGTTTTCTACGCCGCCAAGCTGATCCGCGATCTCGACAACCCGACCATCGTCGTCATCACCGACCGCAACGACCTCGACCAGCAGCTTTTCGACACCTTCGCCGCCTCGGCAGGCCTGCTCGGCCAGCCGCCGGCGCAGGCGGAATCCCGCGAGCATCTGAAGTCCCTGCTGAGGGTGGCCTCCGGCGGGATCGTGTTCACGACCATTCAGAAGTTCTTCCCCGAGGACGGTGGCCCGGCGTATAACAGACTGTCCGAGCGGCGGAACATCGTCGTCATCGCGGACGAGGCGCACCGCACGCAGTACGGGTTAAAGGCCAGGATCGTCGACGCCAGGGCCAGAGGCGGGAAACCCGGGGGGAAGCGCGTCGCCTACGGCTTCGCGAAGTATCTGCGGGACGCCATCCCGAACGCGACCTACATCGGCTTCACCGGCACGCCGGTCGAGAGCGCCGACATCAACACCCCGGCGATATTCGGCGATTACATCGACGTGTACGATATCGCCCAATCGGTCGAAGACGGCGCGACGGTCAGGATCTACTTCGAAAGCCGTCTGGCCAGGGTCAACCTGACGGCGGAGGGGCGGAGATTGATCGAGGAATTCGAGAGTGGGATGGCCGACGATGGCGCGCCCGAGAATCAGAGGGCCAGGGCCCGCTGGACGAAGCTCGAAGCCATCGTCGGCCATCCCGAGCGGTTGAAGAACCTGGCGCGGGATATCGTCACGCACTACGAGCAGCGCGCCGAGGTCTTCGACGGCAAGGCGATGATCGTGGCCATGAGCCGGCGCATCGCCGTCGCCTTATACGATGAGATCATCGCGCTGCGACCCCAGTGGCACAGCGAGGACCCGAACCTCGGCGTCCTGAAGGTCGTTATGACCTCCTCGTCCTCCGACAAGATGGAGCTCGATCCCGAGGACCCCGACAGCCTGGTGATCCCCGCCCATCACCGGACGAACAAAGAGGGACGGCGCTTGCTGTCGGACCGCATGAAAGACCCGCAGGATGCCTTGAAGCTGGTCATCGTGCGCGACATGTGGCTCACCGGCTTCGACGTCCCCTGTCTCCACACGCTCTACATCGACAAGCTGATGAAAGGCCACAGCTTGATGCAGGCCATCGCCCGCGTGAACCGCGTCTTCGTGGATAAGCCAGGAGGACTCGTCGTCGATTATATCGGCATCGGGAACGCGCTCAAAGAGGCGCTGGCCTTCTATGCCAACTCCGGCGGCAAGGGCGATCCGGCCGAGACGCAGGCCAGAGCGCTCGATTTGCTTTTGGAGAAGATCGAAGTCGTGCGGCAGATGTTTCACGGCTTCGAGTACATGCACTTCTTCAGCGTCGGCATCGCCGAGCGCCTTTCGCTCATCCTGCGCGCCGAGGAGTTCGTTCTGGCGCAGCAGCAGGGCAAGGAGCGCTTCATCAAAGAAGCCACCGTGCTCTCGCAGCTATTCGCGCTGTCGGTGCCGCACGAAGACGCGCTCGCCCTGGCCGACGAGGTCGCCTTCTTCCAGGCGGTGCGGGCGCGGCTGCTCAAGTTCGAGGGCGATGGCAACGGCGCTGAGAAGAAGGGCTACGAAACCGCCATCCGCCAGATCGTGAACCAGGCCGTCGAATCAACCGAGGTCGTGGATATCTTCGACGCCGCCGGGATCAAGAAGCCCGACATCTCGCTGCTCTCGGAAGAGTTTCTGCAGGAGGTCAAGGGAATGCAGCACAAGAACCTCGCCCTCGAGCTCCTGAGGAAGATTCTCAACGACGAGATCAAGGTGCGGCTGAAGCTCAATATCACGCAGGGCAAGAATCTTCTGGAGATGCTCGAGGCGTCCATCAAGAAATACCAGAACAACCTGCTGACCACCGCCGAGATCATCGAAGAGCTACTGGCCATCGCCCGGCAAATCCGCGCCGAAGACGGCCTGGCGGAGAAGCTGAGCCTGACGAACGACGAGTTCGCCTTCTACACCGCGCTGGAAGTGAACGACAGCGCCGTGGCCGTGTTAGGCGACGAGACCCTGCGCAGCATCGCCCGGGAGATCGCGGACAAGGTGCGCAAGAACGCGACCATCGACTGGACGCTGAAAGAGAGCGCGAGGGCGAAGCTGATGGTTATCGTGAGGCGCACGTTGAACAAATACGGTTACCCGCCCGATAAGCAGCAAAAAGCCATCGACACGGTGCTCAAGCAGGCGGAAGTGCTGGCGGATTACTGGGTGGAGCATTGACGAGGAGCACGCGTGCTCGACGTCGTTTCGGACTGCGACACGGTAGGATACATAGAGCCTTTCCCGTCGAACTTTTCGCAAATGCGGTGGCCGAGACCGACGGTGGCCGAGACCGACGCGGTTTTCGAAACCGCGTCGGTCTGAACACGCACGAGGGAGAGGGGACGACGGGCGGATGCCCTCATGATAGCTAAAAGTAGTCAAAGGCTGCAACAGACCGGCCAGCGATCTTGGTGCCGCGAGTATTCTTGCTATCGTCACCACCCTACTTCAGCTACCGCATCGCCATGCCGTCTGCTTCGCCGTCGGCGAGCGCCACGGGTAGCCCGTAGTCTGGCGGGGCTACTTCCTGGAACTCGCTGGCGAGGGCGTCGAGAGAGCCGTCGGTGGGGTTGCCGTCGGCGTCGACCAGGCCGAAGTGGGCGTCGACGGGCTCAGGACCGTCGGTGGTCCAGACGTAGGGGGCGCCGCCCAAGACGAAATCGGGATGGGAGCGGATCATTCGCCACATTATCACGTAGCCGTCTGGCCTGATATCAGACGGCCAACCCTCGGGGGCGAACTCGGTGATGAAAAGCGGCAGATTGAGGCCCCACTCGGGCCATTCTCCCAATATCTCCTCGAGGCGGAGCGTGTAGGCGTTTATCCCGTACAGCAACCAGGGCTCGGCGATAGCCTCTTCGGGATCGTACCAGGTGATGTTGTAAAGGGGATAATCCTCGGCTTCGCGGTAGATGACGGGATGATTGGGATCGGCCTCGCGAGCCACCTCCGCGAGCTCGCGGTAGAACTGGTTGAAGGCCTCCACCTGCGCTTCGTCCTCTCTCGCTGCCAACGGCTCGATCACCTCGTTGCCGATGCCCCACATGCGCAGAGCCGGATGATCTTTGTATGCCTCGACTTTCGCCAATAGCTCGTCCATCATCCACGCCCGAAACCACGGGTCCACGTAGTCGCCGTCCGGCGGCAGATAGAAGGGCATCACCACCCCGAGGCCGTGCTCCCAGGCCTTGTCGAGGGTCAAGCGATCGAACTTGTCCTGCTCGTACCCTTTGTCCGCGTCCCAGCCCAGAATGGTGTTCACTCCTAGCTCGCGCATTCGGCTGAAATCGACGTCATAGCGGGCCGCTCTTTCCTCGTCAGTCAAGAAGCGATAAATCGCGTTATAGCCCATGCCAACCATGAACTGGGGCTCACCGCCGACCAGATACACGAAGCTCCCATTGGGCAACCGCTCAACCTTCACGACAGTCGGCCCGACATCCGCGGCCGAAGGCGCCTGCGCGGCGGCCAGCGTGGGATGGACCAGTATCACCAGCAATAAGAGAGATATCAGAATGGATCTTAGTGTAAGCATCGTTTCCTCAGTTTTCGATTACACCGATGGTCGTCAGACCAATTCGGCGTCAGGTGTTATTGTACCACAACACTCACGCTTGAGAACGGTCGATTATCTACCCGATAGTACTACCGCTGTCTCATTCGGGAAGCGTCTTGAGGCATAATCTGCACAATCGAGGCCACAATCGCGCCATCCGTCCCCTGCGGACCCGTCACCAGGACGGAAGCGCCCGGCGCGATATCTTTGGCTTCGCCGGCCACGGTCTTCGTGATGACGGTCGCGTCCGAGATCGTCACCCTCACCGGCGCGCTCTGGCCTTGCTGGCCACCTAGCCTGTTTACAGAAACCACATTGTTCGCCACGCTCGCGACGGTGCCAATCACAGCGCCCTGTCCACCCTGCTGTGGGCTGCCCCCATCCGTTCGCGATCCCGTCTGGCCCTGCTGATTTCGCGACTGTCCCTGCGAGCCCTGAAACTGTCCTCGCGTGCCCTGCGCCTGCCCTTGCGCCCCACCCTGCGCCTGGGATCCCGCTCCGCTGGCATCAGCGATCTGCACGGCCGTCGCCGCGATAGCGCCATCCGCCCCGGTCTCTCCCTGGATCGTCAGCCGCTCGCCAGGCGTGATATCCGACACCGTGCCTGAGACCTGTTTTCTGATCGTGGTTCGATCGTCGAGGCGAACGGTCGTGGGCGTCGAGCTCGACTCGGCCTTCAACGTGAACTGGCCGTCGCCGACGCTATCGACCACGCCTATAGTTGGGCGGCTGCCTAGCTGCTGTGTGGTCTGGCCACCCGTGGATGATGAACCACCTAGGCGGGACATCCCGTCGGCCGAGGCAACCGTCGCCGCCGGCACCTGACTCGCGGAGTTATAGGCCGCCGCCCCGGCGCCGATGCCCAGTCCCACCAGGATCACCAACACGAGCAGAAGCGTAAAGCTTATCTTCATCGATATGTCCCTCCAGTATCGGGTTGATGCATCTACCTGAGCCACGGCGCCTCGGCACGCGCCTTGCTGCCGTCGCCCTTCTCCAGCCAGGTCAACTGCACCGCCGCTGAGCGAGGGCTGGAGACTAACTCATCGCTGCTGACGCGGCCGTCGCGAATGTGGATGATCCGCCGTGTGTGGAGGGCGATGTCCGGCTCGTGCGTCACGAAGACGATCGTGATCCCCTGTTCCCGGTTCAGGCGCTGGAAGATGCCCATGATCTCCTCGCTGGCC
>JACPRP010000067.1 GCA_016189905.1 Chloroflexota bacterium
CCAAAACCGGACGTGAGATGAGCCCACAAACGGCACCACTCACGTGAACCAAAAACCAAAAATAAAAAATAATTCAAATTGACCCCCAGAAAAACAACGTTTTTGGGATGAGTTTTGGAAGATCTTTTTGGGGATCTGGGATTGGGGTGGCACGGCGTCAGCGGAAGGGCCGCGAGCAAGCGGAAATGGGTGAAGTTATCCGCTTCGACAGAATGGCTAATGGTGTGGGGGTGTGTCTTTTGCCTTGACACTTCGTGGGACAGACCTGGAAACAGGCATGACAGAATGGCTAATGGTGTGGGGGTGTGTCTTTTGCTGTCACTTTCCTAGACCTTGGTCCCGCTGTGTCGGGCTCGTAACGACGGTGAGACGCCCATGTACATGCCTACGCGGTTTAGGCTTGACGAGGATACCAATGTCTCGGTCTAGCGCCAACAGAAATCTTAGCGGGCGCTCTATAGAAAAGCCAGCTAAGCGACCTCGTAGGAGGGCCGAGACCTTGGGCTGGTCGATTCCAAGAACCGCTGCCGTCTGTGTTTGATTCAAGTGCCGCCTGGCAATAATCACACCAATCAGATGAGCAAGTTTAGCCTTGGCCAGCACATCGTCAGGGTTCTCAAGCTCGAGGTCGGCGAATAGATTCCCGCTGCTCTCAGTAACGCCTGTGTCATCCATAGTGTTCATCGCTTTCCCTCCTCTTGTCGCTCCCAGTGCTCTTGGGCACGTCGTAGTCGGAACTTGATCAATTCGATATCGTGCTTAGGTGTTGCAATTCCTTGCTTGGCTTTCTTCTTAAACGCATGCAGGACGTAAACCGCATTCCGGAACTTCACAGTGTAAATTCCACGATAGGTGTCACCGTCGAAAAGGAAACAGGCTTGCGCAACCGGTTGCCGTGTTACTTCAAGTGAACGGCAAAGGCGATATGGTTGAAGTGCGGGACAGTGGCGACGATTGCCCTTCAGTCGCGATCGCTAGGGCCTGGCATCATTCGCAGGCGCGATCAATCGTAGGGACGGGAAGTAAGAACGATAATAGCCCCTGTCCCGGGTAAGGAGACTGTCTGCTTGCCGCGAGGCATGTCCGCCGACAAGAAAATCGGCGATTAAGTGCTGACGCCAGGCCAACGGTGTGTGGCAAGACGGACAGTCAATCGTGGTCTGGTGTCCACAACGAGGGCACTCGATCTGCCTTCCACGTGTGGTGACGTAACGTTTCCAAGCCGCGGCTGCGGCGAATACGGCGTCAGGAGAGAATCCTTCGACGCCGACCTGGATGTCGTGGAGGAATGAGGTCACGTCTTTAGGGCTGGCGAAGGCGGCGGCCAGCTCAGCATAAACGACCTGGCAAATCACGGTGGGGCCGAGCGAAACGGCGTTCGAAATCGCCTGGCCGGCGCTAGCGCATGCAGCAGGCTCGCCAGCCAGGATGTCGAGCAAGACGTTAGTATCGACGGCCGTCTTCACGTTGTAGAACCCTCCCCGCCGAACTCCTCCCCGCGCAGCGTCTCGATCGTTTCGTCGACCGTCTTATCCGGCAGTTTCCCTTTCAAGTAACCTTCCCATCGCTTTAGCACCTCTTTACTTATGTGCCTGCGCAAGATGACCTTCCCTGCCTCTAATTGGAACTCGACCTCAGAACCGGGACCGATTCCAAGGGCATCCCTGATTCTCTTTGGGATGGTCACCTGGCCCTTACTGGTTATGGTGGCCATTCTTGCCTCCAACCGAATTGATATTACCATTATAGTAAGGCACGAGGCGAAGTGCAAGATCGTCCTATTCCCCGGTCAGTCGGATGAGGGCCAAATCATGTTCTGGCCACCTGAAGGTGAAACTTGTTTGGTGGGCTGCCCGATGAGAAGGCGGATGTTGGTTTCGCCGTAGCGGCAACGATTGCCCCGCGCCCGAATATCGCCCTTCGGGGCGAACGTCACGCCAGACCCATGTCTCACGTCATGCCAGACCCATGTCTCCAGACCCATGTCTATAGATAGTCTTCGAGCTTGATCTCGCCCTTGCCGATGGGCCTGATGCGCTCGAACTGGTCGCGGGCTTCGGGGTCACAGGTCGGCGGCTTGGTGGCGTCGATGAGCACTTTTCCCCCGATGCGATGCCAGCCGGGCTGGCCGGTGGTCCCGAACTCGGCGCCGGTCGGGTCCATGGGGATCAGGTGCATCCCGGGCAGCACGACGATGTCTTTTTCCGGGTTGACGCGCGTGTTCAGCGCCCAGATGATCTCGGTGTTGTTGAAGATATCGACGTCCTCATCCACCGCGATGGCGACCTTGGGATGCAGATACTCGCAGGAAAGCACGCCCAGGAGCACGTTTCTGGCCTGGCCGTAATAGCGGGGGGTCATCTGGACGACGACGCCGAAAATGCCGGGGAGCGTCATCACGTTTTTCAGATCGACGAAGCCGCCGATGGTCTTGATCCTGTTATAGATCGCCGCCGACATCGGGACCTTGTGATAGACACAGCCCTCGACCTCGGACCCGTTCTGGATGTTCTTGAAGATCGCGTCCCGCCGCATCGTCATGGTCTGGATTTCGATGAAGGGGTTGTCTCCTGCGCCGGCGATGTAGTAGTCCTGGAACTCGGAGAACGGACCTTCCGGCTCCCGCTCGCGGGGTAGGACGTGCCCCTCCAGGACGATCTCCGCGTCGAAGGGTACTTCCAGATCGAGTGTTTCGCATTTCACCAGCTTGACCGGCTCGCCCAATAGACCGCCGGTGAGCTCGAACTCATCCATCTCGTACGGGCCCGTGGTGGCCGCGGCCATGTAGTAGAGAGGATGGTGCCCGATGAAGATCGCGATCGGCATGGGCTCGTCGCGTTCCTCATATTTCCGATAGTTCAGAAAAGTGTGACGGGGAGCCATCAGCAGGCCGGTGCGCGTCCTGGTTTTCACCTGGAGACGGTGGAAGCACACGTTCCGAACGCCGGTATCGGGGTCCTTTGTGACGCAGAGGCCGGCCGTGATGAACGGGCCGGCGTCGCGCACGCCGGCCTTATGCGCCGGGAGCTTCTGGATATCTACCTGGTCGCCGGTCCAGATGATGTCTTTGACCGGGCCGGTGCTCACCATTTCACATGGCTGTCGCAGGTGCATCTTGCCGGCGAAAGTCGGCACGAGGTCTTCGAGCGTCGTATCGAAGGCGATGGCGGCCAGGCGTGGATTCGCCGGAGCCTGGCCGAGAGAGCGCCAGCCGGGATGTCCTTTGAGGTCCTCGAAGAAAAGCGCTTTGTCTCGCGTCTGATACAAAAGCGCGCCCATCTCTAGCTGGGGGTGCACGGGCTTTCGCACGTGAATCATCTCGCCGGCTTCCTCAAGCTGGCGAATCCAGGTACGCATATCCTTTGGCATACTGTTACCTCATTCCCTCTCCCTTCGCGAAAGGGCTATCCATTACCAACAGTCCGGTTTCACCACGGAGGCATCCTTCTGCAGAAGGACAGGTCCTTCACTCGTTTATTATGGGGACGAGTGAAGGACAGGCAGGAGACACGGAGGGGAGAAGATCGCGGTCTCCGCAGACAATCGGTATTAGCACGGCCGATAGCGGGCGGCGACCCGTGATCACGGGATGCCGCCCGCTTCGATGTTCTGTTGTACAAGAACCCCTTGGGTCGATGCGCATGGCGCATGATCAGATGAACCCGTACTCCCGCCAGCGCTCGCGCACTCGGGCGACGGATTCGGGCAACGGGTCGGTCGAGGCGGGGAACTCCTCTGTCTTGTCTCTGGCGTATTCGTCTAAGGGCTTGGTGGCGTCGACACCCATTAAGGCCGACAGCCCGCGCAGGGAAGGGACCTGTGAAGGATCGAGCGCGATGGATTTGCCACCTTTCACGATCTCGACGTCACGGTCCGCCTGCACCCGCGTCGAAGTTGCCCATTCAACCTGCACCGGGTTCCAGGGGTCGATGTCAGGGTCGACGACGGTGACGTGTTTGCAGAACAGGGTGGGCTGGCCCCAGACGTGTCCGAAAACGTCGCGCACGTGGCCGGGATAGCGCTTCTCGATGGCGACGACGCAGTGGAAGCCGGCGCAGCTCCCCGGGGTAACGCAGACGTCGAGGATGCCGGGGATGCCGGCGCGCTTCAGGTGCTCGTACATCGCGGCGGAGCGGCCGACGCAGCGCAGCATCGTGCTCTCGCTCGGGGGTCGGCCTTCGTGCGTCCCCTGGAAATACGGGTCACGGCGGTGGGTGACGCAGCGCACGTTCATAAACTGGCTATCATAGCGCTTCATGCCCATATAGCCGGTGAACTCTCCGAATGGCGCCTCCTCAGGCCAGAACTCGTCGATGGGTATCTCGCCTTCGATGATGATTTCGGCGTGGGCAGGGACCAGTAGATCGCTGGTCTCGGCCTCGACCACCTCGATCGGACTGCCCTGCAGGCCACCCGCCACGTCGTACTCCGAAACGTCCGCGGGAACAGCCGAAACCGCGGTCATGCAGAGCGTCGGGGCGAGGCCGATGGCGATGGCCGCCGGCATCGGCTTGCCGAGCTTTTTCCATTTGTGCCAGTGCAAGCCGATATGGCGATTGGGGGCGACGTAGCAGCCAACCGTGTTCTTGTTGAAAATCTCGTTGCGATATGTGCCCAGATTCGTCCAGCCAGTCTCAGGGTCTTTCGTGATCACGGCGTGGAGCGTGCCCAGCTCAGGCCCGGCATCCAGCGGGTGCCAGATAGGCACGGGGAAGGGATCGCGCAGCAGGTCGATATCGACCGCCTTGACCTCTTTGCACGGTGCATTCTGCACTTGCACAGGCTTGATAGGGTTGCTGTAGGCGTTGCGCCAGATCTCGACAAAGGCGCTCGTCTTCGCCGGGACCCTAAGGGCGGCGGCATAGCGCTGCACCGTGCTCAATACGCCCACGACCAGGGGCGTTCTGAAATCATCGACGTGGTTGAAGATCAGCGCGGGACCGTCGCGGTCGAGGTTTTCGCGGCAGATGGCGCCTACTTCCCAGGTCTTGTCGACTCGTGTGTTGATCTCCTGAACCTGTCCGTTCTTCTTGAGATAGGCGAGAAAGGTTCTGAGATCGTGAAAGGTGTTCCGTTCCATAATCACCTCGGTTCCTTTATTCAGGCGGCGAAGCTCTCCCAGTTTGGGTGCAAGGATGGTCATCGGCCCCGCCCCCAGGCGGCCAGAGATCCTTCTCCGAAGGACCACTAGGGGATGCGATGTGCACCGAAAGCTAACCTACCAGGGACTTGATGATGTCTCTGTGGATCCGCATCAAGCGCTCGTCCTCGAGGTCTCGTGGCCTCGGGACGTCGACTTCGACCATCTTGAACACTTTAGTAGGTCGAGGGGTCAGCAGATAGATCCGGTCCGCGAGGAAGACAGCCTCGAGGGCATTGTGCGTCACGAAAAGGACGGTCTTACGGTCCTCGCTCCAGACCTTGAGCAGCTCTATCCGCATCGAGCGCGCGGTCAATTCGTCTAGGCCGCTGAAGGGCTCGTCCATCAACAGGATATCTGGCTCAATGGCCAGGGCGCGGGCGATGGCCACTCGCTGCTGCATACCGCCGCTCAAAGTCAGAGGGTATTCGCCGGCGAATGCGCCGAGCCCAACCATCGATAGATAGCGGCTTACACGCGCGTCGTGCTGCTCACCGGGGACGCCGTAGCTCTGCAAGCCGAACTTGATGTTGTCGGTCACCGTTTTCCAGTTGAGCAATCTTGGACGCTGGAAAACGTAGCCGTAGCTGGCATCGCGATAATTGGGCTTGCCGTTTATCAGAATCTCCCCGCTATCGGCTTCGACGAGTCCGGCAAGGATGTGAAGGGAGGTCGACTTGCCGCAGCCCGACGGCCCGAGTAAACATACAAACTCACGGTCCTGCGCTTCGATGGCAAGATTGTCCAGGACCTGGAGCGCCGTGCCACTCTTCTGGTAAAAGGTTTTGTGCAGATTCTTGATCTGAATGCTTGCCATTTATCCTGCTTCCTGCATTTCAAAGAGTGATTGCTGGCCTCCACCGCGTGAAGTGCTTTTCGATTGGCTTCAAGACACCAAACTCGAACAAGAACATCACCACCGTGAAAGCCACCGTCCACGCCAGCACGCTCACCATGGAGAACACGGAAAACGACTGGTTGATCATGTAGCCGACGCCGTTTGAAAGACCGAACATCTCGGAAAGAACGACGACCTTCCAGGCCAGAGCGAACCCGAAGCGTGTGGCCGCGAAAATGTGTGGCAGAAGCTGCGGGATGATGATCTCCCTGACGAGCGCGCTCCGTTCTGCGCGAAAGGCCTTGCCCATCTCCAGCAGCTCTTTATCGATCGCTTTAGTCCCTTGCCACATGTTCACAGTAATCATCGGCGAAGTCACGACGAAGATCGCGAATACAGGCGCTATCTCGGTTATGCCGAAGAACATTAGGGCGATCAGTGCCCACGACAGGCCCGGGATCGTCAGTCCGACGAGAACGTAGGTATCCAGGAAGTTCTCCAGGTGAACGCTGGTGCCCATAGCGATCCCGAGGAAAATGCTCGTAAACAACGCGAGGGCAAAGCCGACGAATACGCGTGCCACCGTATGGTAGACGTGGACGAAGAAGTCTCCCTCGAGGATCAGCTCGCCGATGCGCACCGCCACGAGGTCCGGCCCGGGCAGGAGGGTTGGCGGGTAGAACGACGAAATCAGTTTCCAGATTGCCAGAAGCACAATCACCGACAGTATCCTAATGCTCCAGCTCTGGTATGGCAATCGGGTGATCTTCCCGCGTGCTAACTTGCCCGAGGATAGTTGTTCGCCAGACTGTTCTATGATTGTCGTCTTATCCATCTCTACCTAACTCATGGAATAATGAACATGTCTTGCTTCGGCGCCGAAGGCAGGATCTTCAGCTCGACGGCGCGGTCGATGATGTGCTGCGCATTTTTCACGAAGCTCGCATCCCAGCGATCAGGATAGATGCTGGGCATTCGTTCCTGAATCATCTTAATGGCGGCGGCATCCTTGACGCCGAGGAAGTCCTTGTTCTCGTCAAAGACCCCGGGGTTCTTGATAATGTAGTTCGTCCCTTCGAGGACCATCTTGTTCAGCAAAGCCGCGACGTCCTTGTTCTGATCGATCCAGGGACGGTGGGCGGCGAGGCCGATCATAAACATCGGCTGGCCGGTCAGCTTCTTCCATTCGTCGTTGTAGGACATTAGCTGCCGGAACTTGCCGGTCAGAATCAGGTTGGTCGCGATTGGATCGTTGATGGTGATGGCATCCACATCACCCTTCTCCATAAACGCGCCGAGGGCGGGCAATGGCCCCTCGATGAGCTGGTGGTCCTTCTCGAAATCCCAGCCTGATTCTCTGGAGAACACCTGAGCGCTGGTATAGGTGCCGCTTATCTTGTTCAGGGTGCCGATTTTCTTACCCTTGAGATCGGCGAGCGTTTTGTAGGGGGTGTCTTTGCCGACGATCACGAAGATGTGATTATAGAGGAGCGGGGCGATGAAGGTGATAGGCACGTCCTGGTCATTGGCCAGCGCGGCTGACACTGGCGCGTAGATGCCGACTTCGGCCTGCTTGAGGGCGACCGCTTTCTCGGCAGCCGAAGGATCGAAATTCTTCACGTCGAGATTGATGCCATATTTGGCGTCGATGCCCTTTTTCTTGATCACCTCGGTAACCAGTCCGACCGCGCTGGTTGTGCTGGCAAAGGTGACGGTGCGTAGGGTCTTGGGGGCGGCAGCGGCTGGAGTTGCCGCGGCCGGTGTCGCCGCCTTCAGGGCCGCGGCAGTCGCGGCCGGGGCGCTAGTCGCCGCTGGCTTCGGAGCCGCGGCCTTCGGCGCCGGGGTAGCGGTTGGCGTCGCAGGGGCGGCGCACGCTACTAGAAAGGCGAGTGCGACGATCAAACCGGCTGTCACCAGCGACTTGAGATTCGCGCCGCGGTCGCGTTCGTGCCTGTTGGCGGCCGCCATCAATCTACGGGGCTCTCGCATAATCATCCTCCTCGTCGTTCACGTTTTGCTCTGCCGCCCTACGGATTAGCGGCCAATACCAACTGTGTATACGCCCTGAATCGTGCTGTTGGGAAGCGTCTCACCACCTGCTATACAGGGCGCATCCAAAGGCATTTGGTATAGGATACTGCTTGTATCAACTAGCCGATCAGTCGAACGCATAGCCCACCTACGGAACCCAAAAGATATCTTGTTTCGGGGGGGCCGTGATTTTCAGCTCGACCGCACGATCGACGATGTGCTTCGCGTTCTGGACCAACTCATTATCCCAGCGGTCGGGATAGATGGCTGGCATTCGTTCTTGAGCCATTTTCACGGCGTCCGCACTCTTCAGGCCCAGCACGTCTTTGTTCTGCTCGAACACCTCGGGATTTTTGCGAATGTAGCTGTGCGCCTCGATCATTATTTTAGTCAGCGCGGCCGCGGTGTCTCGGTTTTGCTCGACCCATGAGCGATGGGCGGCGATCCCATTCATGAACATCGGTTGTCCTGTCAGTTTCTGCCACTCTTCCGTGTAAGCCATCAGGCGGCGGTAGTTGCCTGAGAGGATCAGGCCGCTTGCGACGGGCTCGTGGATGAGAATGGCTTCGACGTCCTTTCGTTCCAGGTAAGGTGGCAGCGCGGCTATCGGGCCGGTGATGATCTGATAGTCTTTCTCGAAGTCACCACCCAGTTCCCTGGCGAGAACCTGTGCACTGGTATAAGCGCCGCCGGCCTTCTCGGGTGAGGCGATCTTTTTGCCTTTCAGATCGGCCATCGAACGGTACGGAGAATCCTTCCACACGATCACAGAGATGTGGTTGTACAGCACGGGGGCGAACACGACGGTTGGAATGTCCTGGTTTGTCGAGTTCACCGCCGAGAGCAACGAGAAGTTGCCGGCGTCTATCTGCCTGAGGGCAATCGCTTTCTCGGTGGCTGTCGGGTCCATTGACTTCACGTCGAGCTTGAGCCCGTACTTGGCGTCAAGGCCCATCTTCTGGATCAACGCGCTGGTCAGTCCCATGGCGCCAGTTGTGCTGGCGAACGTCACCGTCTTGAGCGACTTGGGCGCCGCGGCGGCTGGGGTTGCGGCGGCTGGAGTTGCCGCCTTCGGGGCGACGGTGGGAGCCGCCGCGGTTGTCGCGGCGGTCTTGGGGGCCGCAGCCGTCGGGGCAGGGGTGGCCGTCGGGGTCGCGGGCGCAGCGCAGCCGAGCAGGTTGGCTACCGAGATGACCAGCCCGATTGCGACGATGCCACCGAGAAATGATCCACGGGTGAAAAGTGTTTTCCTTAGCCATGTCGCCATCCGCAAGATGCTTCGCATTTCGGTCCTCCTGTCAACTTTCAACTCAACTTGCCGAAAGGGTCGAAGGCGTATGCGCATTTCAAGCTGATTTCGTTTGCCCGCTATCGCATTCTATTTTGCAGATTCTTGTTGCACAATGAAGACACATTTGCGGGAATGATCCCGCACGATTCTGCTCCATATAAGGGGGATTTCGGGGGACACCCCCAAGCCCCCTCCCTTACGGGGCATTATGGAAGCACCATAAAGATATCTTGCTTGGGCGCTTTAATCACGTTGAGCTCGATGGCGCGGTCGACTATGTGTTTCGCGTTCTGGACCAGCTTATCGTCCCAGCGGTCAGGATAGATGGTGGGCATCCGCTCCTGAGCCATCTTTACCTGCTCTGGCGTGGTCAGATTGAGGGCCTTCTGGAACTCTTCGAAGACCCCGGGGTTCTTACGAATATAGCCGTGTACCTCCATTATCATTTTGGCCAGCGCGGACGCGGTGTCCCGGTTCTGCTCGACCCAGGACCGACGAGCGCCAAGCCCGTTCATAAACATTGGCTGGCCGGTCAGCTTCTGCCACTCGTCGGTATAGGCCATCAACCGTCGGTACTTGCCCGTGAGGACGAGATTGCTGGAGGTCGGCTCGTTGATGAGAATGGCTTCGACATCTTTTCGTTCCAGATATGGCGGCAGCGCTGGTACCGGGCCGGTGATGACCTGATAGTCTTTCTCGAAATCGTCTCCCATCTCCTTGGCGAGAATCAGCGCGTTAGTGTATGCTCCGCCGGCTCTGTCTGGCGTGGCGATCTTCTTGCCTTTCAGATCCGCCATCGTCTGGTAGGGTGAATCTTTCCACACGATCGCGGATATATGGTTGTACATTATGGGGCCAAACTCGACGATGGGGATGTCCTCATTGGTGAAGTTCGCCGCCGCGACCAGCGAAAACGGTCCCGCGTCGAGCTGCCCCAGGGCGATCGCCTTCTCTGTTGCCGTAGGGTCCATCGACCTCATATCGAGCTTCAGGCCGTACTTTTCGTCGAACTTCATCTTCTCGATCAGTCCTGTCGCCAGGAGCATTGCGCCAGCCGCGACGGCAAGCTTCACGGGGCGCAGCGCCTTCGGCGCTGCCGCGGCCGGTGTCGCGGCTTTGGGGGCCGCCGTGGTCGGGGCTGCGGCGGGAGCCGCGGTCGGGGCCGTGGTTGGCGCGGCCGCGCTGGTCGCCGCTGGCTTTGGCGCCGAAACCGTTGGAGATGGTGTAGCTGTGGGCGTCGCCGGCGCGGCACAGGCCATAAGAAGAGTGATGCCAATGGCCAGACAGATGCCGGCTCTGATGTTGAAAAACGATCTGCGGGTCAGCCTGATTCCTTTGCAATCGCATTTCATGGCTTCGTGCTTCTCCTCAATAATTGTCTCTCGTCCGCCTACTGAGCGGTCTATGTACCAGGTCTGGCCGATGGGCCATGAACACCGATGACGAATCATACGCGAGGGATCGAACACACGGGCTTGTCTGGATGTGAGCCACGATTTCTGTGCAAAGAGCTGAGCGCACCTTGAAAGCGAAAACTCGGATTGCCGTCGACCACGTGGTCGAGAACTTTCATCGATGGAGAATAAGCGATCGGTGCTTCGTGGCTACGCTGCCGTGGGTGAGTGAGCAGACAATGCCGCATTCACAAAGATCTGTTCGAGATGTGTGCTGCTCTGACGCACACCTTCGCAATGCCAACTGGGACGCCCGTGCAATTCTACCTGGTCGCCGATTGCAGCCAATGCAGGAAAACCCGCGCCACATTGCGAATGCTCAGACCGCGAACGTCGGCGTCGAGCCTGAGCCAATGAGGTTGCGCCGATGATAGCACGAGGTCTGCCGTGTTGTCAACAGCCTTTGCGCAACTGATCTTGACAAAGACCGTGTGCAGCGTATAATACGGCGCATCAAGGCGACGACCCGGTTCGCTGCACTGTGATCCTCCACGCAGGTGCGCCAAAGTGGAAGCCGATGTGTACCAGCTAGTACTTCTTCCTGATGACAGTTCTGCATTAGTGCGACGGGGAGCAACCACGAAACACACGAAATACACGAAGACATGTCGGGTACGAGTAAAGGCGATAACACAATGCATACGGAAAGGAGTTGGGAGCGGTGGCGACGAACGGACAACTCGACGGCAGGGTGGCCATAATCACGGGCGCGGGCTCTGGCATCGGGCGAGCAATTGCGCTCGGCTTTGCGAAGGAAGGGGCCCAGGTGGTCGCGTTCGATCTGAGGTCCGGAGCGGCGGCGAACACTGCCGCCGAGATCGTGGCCGCGGACGGGAGCGCCGTGGCTTTGGCGGGCAATGTCGCGTGCAGCGAGGATGTTGACGTGGCCGTGCAGGAGGTAATGAAGCGCTTCGGCCGAATCGACATTCTGGTCAATTGTGCCGGCGTTATCTCAAGTGTGCCGGTGATCGATCTAGACGAAGACGAATGGCACCGAATCATCTCGACTAACCTGACGGGAACCTTCCTCTGCTGCAAGGCGGTGGCAAGGCAGATGATCCCAAGGGGAATTGGCAGGATCGTGAACATAACCTCAGGGAGGGGTGTGACGGGGATGGCAAACGGCGCCCACTATGCCGCTTCAAAGGGTGGGGTCATAGCCTTCACGGTGTCACTGGGAATCGAGCTTGCCCCGTATGGCATTAACGTGAACGCCGTCGCGCCGGGGCGGACCGACACGGCGATGCAGCGGACGAGGTGGAACGAGGAGACTTTGAAGGCTGCCTCTGCTCTGCCCCACAACCAGAGAATGGGCAAGCCCGAGGATGTCGTCGGGCCGGTGCTGTTCCTGGTCGGTGAGGGGAGCAAAAACATGTTCGGGCAGATCGTATACCTCAAGACGCCGTAGGTAATGCTTATGTCAAGGGTTAAGGTTCTCGGCTGTGCTACCATCGTCGAGGCGCTGCGCCCTCGCTTACCGGCCGAGGTTACGTGTGAGACGCTCGATTTCGGCTTGCACGTTCAACCATCTAATTTGCGAACCGCTCTACAGCAGGCGATCGACGCCAGTGAACATCACGACGTTATCGTGCTCGGATACGGCCTGTGCTCGATGGCCGTGATCGGCCTTGTTTCACGCTCCAGCACCCTCGTGGTGCCCAGGGTCGACGATTGCATTGGCCTTTTTCTCGGCTCGCGGCGGGCGTATCGCGAGCAGGCCCGAAATCAGCCCGGCACTTACTATCTCACGAAGGGCTGGATCGACGTGGGCGACACCCCTTTTGCGGAGTATGAGCGGGTCGCCGCGAAGCACGGTCCCGAGCGTGCCAGAAGGGTGATGGACGCCTATCTGCGGCACTACACCAGATTGGTGCTGATCAACACCGGCGAGGAAGACCGCGACCAGTATCAGGCATACGCACGGCGAAGCGCCGCCCGATTCGGCCTGTCCTACGAGGAAATTTCCGGCTCGACCGCCCTGGTCGAAAAGCTGATCCACGGCCCGTGGGATGAGGAGTTCGTGGTCGTGCCACCGGGGCGCGCGATCGACTACGGCGATTTCACGACAGAGGCTGATGGGAAATAGGGACAAATGAGCATGAATCTATAGGAGGAGAGGTCGTGAGCGAGATCAGTAGTTTTTCGATTGAGGAAATGGTAGCCTGTAACATCGGTCATCGTATCGATCGCCGAGAGTTTCTGAGAGGAATGTTACTCGCCGCAGGTGCCGTGACCGCGGGTCCTCTGTTATCGCTGCCTGGCTGCACCGCCGCACAGCCCACGCCCACAGCGACGCCAACGAGCGCGCCAAAGCCGACGACGACGCCACCGACCCCTGCGCCTAAGCCGGCCGCCAGCAAGAGCGTTAGTCCGCTGTCGGTTCCCGAGGGGGATCCGTCGGTCGAGACAGCGGCGATTACACTGCCGAACGAAGACGCGACCATAATCGGCTATCGAGCTAAGCCAAAAGGGGATGGACCTTTTCCAACTTTGCTCATTTGCCACGAAAACCGCGGCCTCACCGATCACATAAAGGACGTGGCGCGAAGGTTTGCGAAGCAGGGCTACGTTGGGCTAGCTCTGGATATGCTCTCGCGCGAGGGCGGCAGCGACAAGATTCAAGACCAGTCACAGATCCCTAATATGTTTTCGAATATTCCTCAGGAGCGACACGTTTCAGATTTCCAGGCAGGGTTCCGCTACCTGCTCACGCAGCCTTTCGTGGACAAGAGCCGCATCGGGATGATCGGGTACTGCTTCGGCGGCGGCGTAACCTGGCGAGCGGTCACTAAGATCCGGGAGTTGAAGGCCGCAGTGGCCTATTATGGTCCGGCACCGGCCATCGAAGACGTGCCCAATATCCAGGCAACAGTCTTTGGCGTCTATGCCGAGAACGACTCCCGAATTAACGTGGGTAGAGAGCCGTTGGAGGCCGCGCTCAAGCAGCATAATAAGTCCTACCAGATGAAGGTGTATCCTGGTGTGGCGCACGCGTTCTTCAACGACACAGGTAACAATTACAATGAAGCGCAAGCCCTAGAGGCTTGGAAGGACACACAGGAGTTTCTGACCAAGTATCTGAAATCATAGAGCAGAATCATAGATCATTTACGCAGCCGGACGTGACGCAGCCGGACGCAATTGACTTGTTGTATGACGGCTGTTATAATGCTTCTCGCCCACACGTTGTGACACTGTGGCTACTGGTCCACCTCCCTAATCAGCGGTTCGGGCACTGAGAACGTCAGCGGCGACGGAATCACGATGATGTTTCGCGACTCCTTCGCCGTCCTCTTTTCGTAGGGCACCGGGAGCGTGAATTCATTTTTCGATTGAGCGTGCGTGTTGAGCCACGTGGCACGACAGCGTGTCGCGTTGGGTTACATTGCCTTCGCTCACCGCAGCGGTTTTCATCAGTCTCGATCGATCGGCCCTCTGGTAGGGGCAGTTTTGAAACTTGCCTCTACGGTGACGGTTACTGGTCCAGTGCAAACCGCTGTAGAAGGCGCGGGAAGCATTGAGCAGAGGTAATGACACTGAACATGGCAGGAGGTGCTGTACCCGGGCTAAGAGAACTGACATAGATGCGTCTAGGACTTTCAGTGGCGAAAACAAACCGGCAGAAAGAACTGCTGTAAGGCAGGCGGTTAGTAAGGAGGTTGCTGCTGTGCGAATGCGCTCTACTGGCCTCGGTAAGAGAGAGCTAGTAGGACATGTACAGAAAATAGAGCGAAAGGGGGACACTCTACTTGTTTCTATCCAAACGACGGAACCGGTCCGCTGGCATGTGCGAGTGCTAGTCGACTACGAGGACGTGCGCCAAGTGATGAAGACCGGGATGAATTGGGATAACATCAGCTTTTTGATGGGCACGGTATTGCCGGTGAAGCAGAGAAGCACACAGGTCGAGGAACTAGATTATTAGACAGATAGTTGAATGGATGGAGGTGTTAGCAAGTGGCAGATGCAACGTATGATGCGATAGTCATCGGTGGTGGCACTAAGGGCCTGGTTACCGCCATGTATCTTGCAAAGTACGGCGGGATGAAGGTGGCCATCTTCGAGAACCGCCACGAGGTTGGCGGCGGCTGGTCCTCCGAAGAGCCGGCGCCCGGGTTCATTGGCAACACTCACATGAACAACTGTGGCGACTGGTACAACTATGTCCTGGACCGCGACTTTCCGGAATGGATCGAGCGTGGCGGCAAGTTCGTCCCGCATTATGTACCGGCAAGCGCCATCTTCAGTGAAGACCATTCCTGCTTAGTGATGTATGGGGCCGAGGCCGACCCGAACCAGGAGAAGACCGCTGCCTCCATAGCGAGGTTCTCTGAGCGAGATGCTGAGCAATGGCTTAGAATGTGGGGGAACTGGAAGGAGTTCGTGCACGATGCCTTCCTGGAATGGTTCTTCAGCCCTCCCACGCCTTACGGCGAGCCCGACGCGATGGAGAGAGCGCTCAGGAATCCCAAGGTCGGTTTCGATCCGGTCTGGCTGGTGAAGTCGCCTTTGGAGGTCTTACGCGATCTTTTCGAGAGCGACGAGGTGATCTCTGCCCTGCTGCGCATCAGCCATTCCTGGTCTTCGAATAGCCCTATTCTGAGCGCGGCCGGCATCGCGCAAGCGTTGCTTCCCGTTGCCAAGGTGCATTTCGGGGTCGCGGCCGGCGGCACGCATAGCTGGGCGCACGGCGCTTACAAGGTGTTCACGGAGTTGGGTGGCAAGACGTTCACGAAGTCCGAGGTGGATAAGGTCCTGATCGAAAACGGTCGAGCCACCGGGATAAGGCTCACCAACGGCACCGAGGTCGCCGCGAAGCAACTGGTGGTCAGCTCTCTCGATCCGTATCAGCTTTGCTTCCGCCTCATCGGCGAGGAGCACTTCGGCTCTCGGACGTTGAGGCGAGTGAAGCATCTTTCGCGTGATCTGATCTGCATTACCTGGTATAGCTGGGCTCTACACGAGCTTCCGAATTACCACGCGGCGAAGTGGAATCCGGACATCAATAAGGCGGGGGTTGTCGTGCTGATCGACAAAGACCCGATGCGAATGGTTCGCAATCACGCGTATCGCTACCTAGGCAAGCAGCCTGAGGAGCTGGCGCTGTCGCTATTCGCGAACACGCAGTCCGACCCGTTGCAGGCGCCTGAAGGGAAGCACTGGATCGGCTCCGAGGAGTTCGTGTTGCCTGCTAATGCCCTGGATGAAAAGGGATGGCGTGCGTACAAGAAGCACCACGCCGAGGAAACCATCGAGTGCTGGGAGAAGTATGCGCCTAACATGACGTGGGACAACGTGATCGACTATAACCCGCTTACTCCTTATGATTCGATTGGCTTGCTGAACATGGGACCGCAAGGCAACTGGGCCGTGATCGACCACATCCCCAGCCAGATGACGCGGTATCGACCTGTGCCGGAGCTGGCACAGCACCGCACGCCGATCAAAGGGCTCTATGGAACTGGCGCGGCGTGGCATCCCGGCGGTGGAGGGTTCGCCTGCCAGGGTTACAACTGCTACAAGATCATCGCCGAGGATTACGGTCTGGAGAAACCGTGGGTGAAGCTAGGGGCTCCTTTTTAGAGCGGGAGCAAACGATCTGATTCTGAATTCAAGATTTCCTGGCAGAAATGGAGGGAAGCAAATGGGTAACACGTATGACGTGATCATCATCGGCGGTGGACCCAATGGGCTGGCAGCCGGAGCTTACCTGGCGAGAGCGGGCCAGAAAGTCCTGGTTCTGGAAAGACGTCAGGAAGCCGGGGGTGGACTTGCCACAGAAGAGCGAACGTACCCGTTCTTCTTTCACAACACCCACTCGATCTATCATATGATGGTCGACTACGCGCCGCCGTATCGTGATTTCCAGTTGGATCAACAGTATAACGTGAGGTACGTCCATCCGGAGCTGCAGTTTGCGATGCCGCTGCCTGATGGCCGAGCCGTATGTATCTATACCGACGAAGCGAAAACGGCGGCGTCGCTGGCGCAGTTTTCCGAGCGTGACGCAGAAAGCTACATCGAGTTCAAGAAGAAGCTAGATCGATTTATGAATGGTTTCCTGGGCCCGGCGACGTATGCGCCGCCGCTGCCGACGCTTGATCAGGTCGTGAAGCTGCAGGAGACTGAGCTTGGCCAGGAGATCATGGAGTACTCCGAGATGAGCGCTCTCGAGATCGTCAACAGCGTGTTCGAAAACGAGCACATTCGCACGCTGATGCTGTATGCCGCCTGCCACTGGGGCATCGAGTACGACCAGGAGGGCCTGGGCTATATGGCCTTGATCTACCTCAACCGGATGACGAACTATCGATTCTGCATCGGTGGGTCGCACATGGTGGGGCAGGCCTTGAACAAGATAATCCACGAGACGCAGGGGGTGGTCCTGAACAACATTCGGATCAAGCGGGTCATCGTCGAGAACGGAGAGGCGAAGGGCGTGGAGCTGCAGGACGGCACAACTTACTATGCCTCAAAAGCCGTGCTTAGCAGTATCGATACACACCAGACGTTCCTGAAGTATGTCGGGGCCGAGAATCTCGATTCGGAGTTTGTCGAGAAGGTGAAGACCTGGGAGTGGGACGAGTGGAGCCTGTACCAGGTACACCTCGCGCTCGAGCATCCACCGATCTTCAAGGCCGCGGCGAGCAATCCGGATGTGAACCAAGCGGCCATCTATGTGCTTGGCTTCGAGTCCCAGGACCAGCTAATCGAGCACTGGAAGAAAGCCGTGAAAGGCGAGCTGCCGTCGAAGCCCGGCTTCAATGCCTGTTTCCCCAGTGTACACGATCCGGGCCAGGCCCCGACCGGCCGTGCGACGGGACTGATCTCCGAGATGGTGCCATACGAGCTTAGAGATGGCGGGCACGACCGATGGTATAGGCTGAAGTTCAAAGAGGAGCACGCGGCGGCATGTTTCGAGCTACTGGCGAGCTACACCACGAATATCACCGCCGATGCGCTGTATCAGTGGTATATCAACACGCCGATCGATATCGAGAACAAGTTCAACGATATGGTCAAAGGATCGATCAAGCAGGGCGCGTATCATCCATTGCAACTGGGATACCAACGGCCGAACGACGAGTGTTCGCTGGCCGAAACGCCAATCAAGAGCCTGTATCTCTGCGGCTCGAGCTGCTATCCAGGCGGACTGATCACCTTCGGCTCGGGTTATCTTGGCGCGTGCAAGGTAGCCGAGGATAAGGGCATCGACAGATGGTGGTCTGAACCCGATTACGTCAGCGAAGCAAGGAATGCTGGCCTGTTGTAATCAACTTCGACAGGAGATGCGATAGATGTATGAGTCGATCAAAGGCAGGGTAGTAATCGTCACGGGTGGGGGGCAAGGAATCGGCCGGGCTTATGTGCTCGGCCTGGCCGGGGCGGGGGCCAAGGTGGTT
Source organism: Chloroflexota bacterium (assembly GCA_016189905.1). Lineage (GTDB taxonomy): Bacteria > Chloroflexota > UBA6077 > FW602-bin22 > JACPRP01 > JACPRP01. Next base: position 18,158 of record JACPRP010000067.1, read on the forward strand.
GTGGCCGAGATAAGGCCAGATACTGCCGAGGCCGTCGTGGCAGAGGTTAGGAGCAGCGGTGGCGATGCCATCGCGGTGCAGACCGATGTCACCAGTTTCAGCTCCACGCAGAACATGGCCGAGGCCACCGTAAATGCCTACGGTCGCATCGATGCTATCGTGAACAACGCCGCTATCTATTACGGCCTGCGCAAGACCCCTTTCACGCAGCTAGACGAAGGGGAATGGGACCGCGTTATGGCGGTCAATGTGAAAGGTATCTGGAACTGCGCGCGCGCCGTGCTTCCCCAGATGCAACAACAGGGGCGGGGGAAGATCATCAATATCGCCTCGACGGTGGCCATCGCGGGTGTGCCGCTCATGCTCCATTATAATGCCTCCAAGGGGGCGGTGATCGCGCTCACGCGGGCGATGGCCAAGGAGATGCCCATCCTGGGCTCGGCGGAGATCACGGTGAACTGCATCTGTCCTGGGCTCACCTGGTCGGAGGCAACTCAGTTGCAGATCTCTGGGCACGAAGATAAGGCCGCGCTGGTCGTTCAGCAGCAGGCGTTGAAGCGTCGGGAACAGCCGGAGGACCTGGTGGGACCGATGATGTTTCTGGTGTCTGACGAAAGCAACTTCATCTCTGGTCACTCTCTGGTCGTCGATGGTGGTTTTACGGTGTACTAGGCGATAATCTGGCAGGTCCGGTTCAACACGGAGGCACGGAGACACGGAGAGTTTTTGTGGGGTTCTTATCATCATAGTCTCCGTGTTGAATCGGACCTGGCGGATGGCACTATGTCAGATAGTCTGGTCACGGAGCTGGATACGCGCTTGATGTGGGTGTTGGTGGCACCGGGGTGCTGGTTGGGCTTGGCGGTGGCGTGAGCGTGATGGTTGCCGTCAGCGCCGGTGTTGCCGTCAGGGGCGGTGTCGCCGTCGGTATCTTCGTTGGCGAAGGGGTTACTCTGGCTGTTGCCGAGGGCACTGGCGTCAGGTTGATGGGGCTCTCTGGCATATATGTGGACGACGCCGACGTGCTGGTCACAGCGCCAACGGCCCCGCTGTAGAAATAAAGTGTGTAGCTGCCGGCTGGTACAGCGATTGGCACGATAGATACGCTGGTTGCCGAGACGTTGCTCTGGGAGATAGAGCCGGACGGCGGCGTGCCGCCAAGTCCAGAGCCACCCCCGAAAGGCGTCCCCTGATACAGGAATAGCTGTGCGGCTCCACCACTAACCTTCCACGTGGCCGAGATATCTCCCGCCCTGGCTTTGATGGCGTAATAGAAGCCGGTGCCGCCCGCCAGGGTGGGCACAGGAATGGCGGCAGTCGCCGGTCCGGGTGTCGGGGTGATCGTCGGCGTGTTGGTTGGCTGCGATGCCCGTGTGGCGGTGGGGACCACCGCCGTGCTGGTTGCCGCCCCTGCTGGCGTGGCCGTGGCTATGGCTGTAGCCAAAGCCGTCGGCTTCGGGGATATCGCCGTAGGGGTAGGGGGTGCCACGGGTTTGCCCGGGGCCGGGAGCGGATTGCTGACCGTTGGCGCTGTGGGTACCGGGGGCGTTGGGGTGGGCGGTGGCGGGGGCGTTGGCCCGGGGGCAAAGCCTGGCGGCAGCGTCGGCGTTGGAACCGACGGTGTGCCCACGCCGGAAGATGTCTTCGGGACAGCCGTGTTGATGCCTCCCTGGGTTGGCTGCCCTGGCCCAGGGTAGGGATCGAGAGCCGGCGATGTGCCGGGTGTAGGAGTATCCGGTGCAGGAGATGAGGCCGCGATCGTTCGCGTGGCGGTGGGCACGGGGAAAATCGCCTGCACCGATGGCTTGGCGGACGGCGTTCCCGCGCCGACCGGTATGTCGTCATCGGATTTGGGGGGTGGGGCTACCGTCATTGGATACACCCAGATGCCCACGACCGTGAAGAGCAAGACCATCGCGGCCAGAATGATGCCCGACTGTGAAGGTATTCGGCTCCAAAGCGTAGTGGCAGGACGCCGTGCGTTCGGCTTGCTCGATTGCTCCTCGCCGGGAGAATTCGTAATTAAGTTTGCCGCGCTGTCACCTTCTGCAGGGTTACCGCTGATCATCCTGTTGCCCTTTTATAATGTCGCCGGCGTGGAGCAAACACAAAGGTCCAATAGATACTCTACGCCGCGTGGTCGGGTCTGTCAATGGACGGGCGGATGACCGCCCGTGAGTGGCTGGGTCGTGGCGCAGTCAATCGAAGCCTTGCCCGCGCTGCTTCAGGCTTTCCCAGCGGCCGGGGCCACGCCCAAGGATCACGTGGTCCAGCACTTCTATCTGAAGAAGCCTTCCGGCCCGAACGATCTCCCCGGTTACCCGTATGTCTTCGGATGAAGGGCTGGGGTCCCCACTTGGATGGTTGTGAACGATCACCAGGGCCGGGCAGTTCTCGCGGACCGCGTCTCTAAACACCTCGGCTACGCGCACGATAGATGTGTTCACGCTGCCTTCGTACAGTTTGCGCACGCCTATCACTTTGTTCTTGTTATCCAGCAGCACGACACGAAACTGCTCGTGTTCGAGCGCCCCCATCTCCAGGAGCAGCAGATCGGCGATGTCGGCGGGAGAACGCACCTGGCGGCGCTCGTCAGGTGCCTCGACCCGGAGCCGTACGCCCAGCTCGAGGGCCGCCTTCAGTTGGGCCGCCTTCACCTTCCCAATGCCACGATGGGTGCAGATTGCGCTAACGGAGGAACGCATCAGGCCGTGCAAGCCGCCGACCTTTGCTAGAAGGTCCTCCGCGAGCCGTGTGACGTTGCGGCCCTCGGTTCCCGTTCGCAGAATCACGGCCAGCAGCTCCGGGGTCGAAAGCGCGGTGGCTCCGTTTTCCAGTAGCCTTTCCGTGGGACGCTCGCTCGCCGGCAAATCCTTGATTGTGGGTTGCCATTCTACAACCTCAACGGCGGCGATGCGCTGCTTTGCCGGCAGCGCTTCCGCGCTTAGAACGACCTTCAGTGCCTTTTGCGCCACTACTTGCCCTCCTAGCCGCAGTCAGACGGTAGAACGCTTAGCTATCTTCTCTTAACGAGAGCCATTGTAACATGTGATCCTGGCCAAAACAACTAGGGCCAAAATGGCCGACAGCGCCGTAATGAGAATGCCTATTTTGAGCGTTTGTGGCTCATAGACGAATCGGATGACGTGGGTGCCCGGGCCAAGCTCGATTGCCCTGAAGGACTGGTTTGCCCGCAGGATCGGCCTCTCCACGCCGTCGACGATGGCGTGCCAGCCAGGATAGTAGGAATCGGTCAGCACCAGAAAGCCATCCGTGGTGATGCTTGCCGCGACCTCCACACGCTCGGGCTCATAGCTCAGTATCTCCACGGCGTCTCCAGACCTGGTTGCCGTGATGGTCGATACGCCGTCGGGCCCATCAAGCTCGATCCGAATCGTCTGCCCGGCTAGATCGCCTGACGTCATGGTTTCTGCCGGCGGCAGCGCTGGCCGCACGACGAAGGCGCGCGGCCAGACGTCGAGGTTGCGATAGATCTTCACGTCGCCGAGATAGTCGAGCTTTAGCGAAGGTGACATAACTACGGGTACACTGGTCAGGGTCCGGTCGTCTATGAGGCTTATGCCGCGCAGATCGAGCGTGCCCGTGACTCCGACGTAGTCGATGGCGACGCGGCGCGCGAAGAGCGGAGAGGGAAAGACGATCTTTCCAAGATAGTCCCAGCCATCGGGGTTGTCCTTCCAGGACTTCGCTTTCTTCGCCTGAGCGTGGGCGACCCCGCCGGCGCGGCTCTTTTCCTGGAACTTGCCATCGGATGTTTCCACTCCCGCTCGCAGCGGAAACGATCGTTCGGTTCCATCCATTTCCGTGACATTGACCCACGCCACAATCTGGCCATCAGGCACGCTAGCCGCATCCGATAGATACGAGATCACGCCCAGTGAAGTGGCTTCGAATGTGGGGAGGCTCTCGATGCTGAACCGTCGCCTGGCGTTGTCGAGCTTCTGGGTGAGGGCCAGGTCGTAGTATACGCCGTCCACCCAGGCGTCACGAACACGGTCCAGCAGCACGTATTTCACGTTGAGAACGCTCAAAATCCGCGGATCGGGAAATCCCTGGATTTCTTCTCTGAGGCGGCCATCTGGCGCCTGTTTCTCACGCAATGGGAACAAACGCTTAAGATCGAGGAAGCTCCGGAGCGGGAGCATGCCGCCATCGTAGCCGTCGATGCTGGCGATGCGATACCGCAGGGGCAGGTTGGGGACGAGCGTCTCCTTCCATTTTGTGGCGACGATGTAGTCGTAGATTTCCTTTTCCGTGAGGGTTGTGCGCAGCGTTTCTCGCAGCTCCTTGATGTCGCCTGGATCGTACGTGTTTTCGCTGATAGGGAGTACGCGGTACAGGTCCTTATCCGCCAGGAAATGCGTGACGGCGGGCCGCAACGCCGAATACGCGTCGGGCAGGCTGGTCTGATTGAGATCGAGTCCCTGGCCAGCGGCAAACAGCTCGACGACGACGATGGCGGGCGCAGCTAGGCGAAAGGTGACTCGGGATATAAATGACAAGAGGATTGTGGCGAGCGCCGCTGCGCCTAGGGCCAGCCAGATGATCCTCGTTTCGCTGCCGGGCAGCTCGAGCGGCACAGAGCCGCGCAGCCGCAGGAAAAAGAAAGCGGTGGCGACGCCGATGATCGCGAGCATCGCGAGGAAGCGGATGATGGTGTTCTTGCTCGTCGCGTGGTTCGCCCGCCGGTCGAGGTAGTCCGCGCCGTAGGCGGCGAGAATGGAGGCCCCGAATGTGTATAGGTAGAGCCAGCGAGCGGGCACTCTGAAGAGATCCATGCCCGGAACCAGCTCGAGGGCCAATGGGTACAAAGGATTGAATTGTCCGATGGCGAAGAAGAGCCCTACAATCGACAGTATGATGGCGAGCCAGATCAGAGATCGTCGTGGCGCTGTAGCCACGGCAAAGAGGGCGAGGAGGGCGCTGTAAATTCCCACGTAGCCCAGCCACTCGCTGAAGGGTTGAGGGTCGCCGAAAACTGGCAGCAGGCTCTTCAGCGCCAGCCAGGGGGGCAACGAGAATGAAACAGCCTCTTTGTAAGTCATGCCGCCTGCCCTGATCGAAAGTCCTGAGAGCTCAAAGGACGGCATGAGCTGGACGGCGGCCAGGCCGATGCCGAGGGCGAGGATGAGAACGAAGAGGGCGATGGGGGTGAGGAGCCTTGTTCTCAGGGGTGTTGGGTTTGCTCGGGTTGACTCGGAACACGACCGGTCCCGCGCCGGCTGAAGCCGTCGGCTACATTGGGGACTTCCCTCGTCTCCGTGGAGGTTGGCGTTCGTGAAGGCTTCGGACAGAGTGCCGCCGAGACGGAAAACGATGAGCAATCCGAGACCGACGATAGTTAGGTAAGACTCCTGGGCGTGGCCGGCGGTGAATTGCACCGCGAGAACGAGGGCGGCTGCCACGGCAGCTCGGGCGCTCCTGCGGGCGTATGCCCGGTCAGAGAGCAAGAAGAGAAGCGGAATCCAGGCCGCCGCGTTGAGCTGGTTGATATGACCGACCAGCGAGCTGAAGAATCCGCTGAACATCAGCGTGTTAGCCCCGATGAACGCGGCGCTCACGCTCAGACCTAACGACCGGCGGCACAGGAGGTACATAAACGCGCCGGCGAGGAAGACGTGGAGGACGATGGAATAGGCATAAGCCTGCGGCACAGGAAACAGGAGGAATATCAGATTGAAGGGATAGAACACCCCGGTCTGCATATTCGCCAGGAATGGGACGCCTGTGAAGAGATAGGGATTCCAGAGCGGCAGACGCCACTGGAGCAGGGTCTCGGCCAGGTAGCTCTCGTAGGGATAGAAGTAAGTAAAGGTATCGAAGCCGACCAGGATGCCGCCGTCGAGAGATGTTTTGCGATAGAAGAGGATGACCAGGGCCAGCAGTAACGCTACTGTGAGAACCTCGGCGAGATGCCGCCTTATCCTCACTGCCGTCGAGCCTCCTTCACTCCTCGATCACTCTTCACTCCTCGATCACTCTTCGATCACGATCGTGCCACTCTTGCCCCCTGACTTGCGCACGAGACTGACGTTGCGAATGACCATCGCCCGATCGATTGCCTTGCACATGTCGTAGATCGTGAGCGCGGCCACGCTGACGGCCGTGAGCGCCTCCATCTCTACTCCGGTTTTGCCGGTCGTCCTGACCGTGGCTCTGATACCCACACGGCTGTTCGCCTCGTCCATCTCGAAGCTCAGGCTGACGTTGCTGAGCAGGAGCGGGTGACACATGGGGATCAGGTCCCACGTCTTCTTTGCCGCCATCGTACCGGCCACCTGGGCAACCGATAATACATCGCCCTTGGCGATGCCTCCCTGTTTGATGGCGGCAAATGTGGCCGGCTGCATGACGACCTCACCCCTGGCCGTCGCCTCGCGCAGCGTATCGGGCTTCGCGCTGACGTCCACCATCCTTGGGCGGCCAGTGGCGTCGATATGGGTCAGGCCCTTATCGGGCTCGTTGTCAGGCATCTTCCGCTAGCCTCCGATCTCGGACATGATGCGGCCTGTCGGAACTTTTCGCTCGCTGAGGCGATGTCCCTCTGGCTTGATGGCCGCGGCCTCGACGAAAAGTCGCCTGATATCGTCGATGGTTGCGCCCTGGCGCAGCGGTGTGCGCAGGTCGAGCTCATCGTCCCACAGCAAACACGGGCGCAGACGTCCATCGGAGGTCAGCCTCAGACGATTGCAGTCGAAGCAAAAGTGATCGCTGACGGGGCTGATGAACCCGATCGTGCCTCTGGCGTCGGGGAGCCGGAAATAGCGCGCCGGCCCGTTGGGCAAAGAATCGGCCATCGAATCGGCTAATGAATTGGCCTTTATCGGGCAGCCATCGCCGTCGAGGAACTCCCCTCGTATGTCAGGCAGCAGCGGACCAAGCACGGCGATCCTCTCCTTGATTTCGCGGATCGACATATAGCCATTTTCGCTCAGATCTGTAGACTGTCCTATAGGCATAAGCTCGATGAAGCGGATGTTCCAATCGTTTTCCTGGGTCATCGCCGCGAGATCGACAAGCTCGTCGTCGTTCACGCCGCGCACGACGACCACGTTAATCTTGATCGGACGCAGCCCAACCTCGTAGGCGGCCTGGATGCCGGCCATCACTTTATGGAAGCCCGGAACACTCGTGATCCTGGCGAATCTGTCGGGGCGCAGCGTATCCAGGCTCACGTTGACCCGCCGTAGGCCTGCGGCTCGCAGCGCCTCGGCGTGCGTGGCCAGTAGCATCCCGTTCGTCGTCATCGCGATGTCGTCGATGCCGGGGATATCGGCCAGCATCCTGACGAGGTCGACCATTCCCGCGCGAACCAGTGGCTCGCCGCCGGTCAAGCGGACCTTGTTGAGGCCGAGATCCGCCGCCGCGCGCACGATCAGCGCTATCTCCTCGTAGGTGAGCAGGTCCGTCTGACAGCGATTGATGGCGCCTTCCTGGGGCATACAATAGAAGCACCTGAAGTTGCACCGATCTGTCACCGAGATTCGCAGGTACTTTATAGGTCTGTTGAAGCCATCGCGCAGGCAGGCCATGTCGCTACCCTCCCCCTCCGCATCGACCCTGGTGGCTGCCGGACACGGCTGCCGCGGAGCCCTCTGCGATCGTAAACATGCTGGAGACATCCATTGTGAGCAGAATTTCGTCGTCGGAAACGTCGATTCGTTCTACAGGCTCGTACCGCAGGGCTCTTTGTCCGAGGATAGCCGTCCAGGAGCTGCCGGTGTGGCAGGTCAGGCGTCCGTTGCCGAGCGTCGCGCCGGTGGTTCCCTGCACGGCGTCGGCGATGCAGCCATCATTTCCAAGCTCAAACCGCAGCCCGGGGTTTCTCGGCGAAATGTTCCAGCGCCTCGCCACATCGAAGACCATCTTGACCCCCATCAGAAGCCCGCGACAGGAACGGCCGTGGAAGTTAAACGCTTGCGCGCGAAGGAGATCGAGCATGAGATTCGGGTCGCGCTGCGGCAAGGGCAGCATGTCCCAGAAGCCGCGCGGCGCGAAGACGGTGTCCCAGCCGAGAGAGTATGACTTGATATCTATGACCGGGGTGCCGTCGATCAGGTCCAGGCGCTCCAGGAAGAGGTTACGTCCTTCGACCTTCAGCAGCTTCGTCGCGCTGATCCCCAGCGGATTCGGCCGCGACGGGGACCTCAGTGAAAAGACGCCTTTGAGCAGCGGCAGGTTCTCTGGTCCGACCTTATCGAGGCGCAACGCCCGACGGTCGGCGGCGTGCATCCAGGAGATGACGACGATATGGCTGCTGTCCTCGATTCCCAGCAGTCCGTCTTCATATTCAGGAAAAACCTCCACCGTCGCCGAGCTGCCTCTGTGTGGCATCTCCCGGGTGGTAGCGATCGACGAATGCACCGCGCCAATGGGCTTTATGAGCACGTAGCCTCCTGGAAAGCAATGAAAAACGGCCTCTCTGGATCAGAGACGCCGTCACAGTCGGAGTTTCGCAACTGCCGAATAGGCTGTGCAGCGTTCTCCTTTCCAAGCACGGGTGGCGCAGGCGTTTCCACCTGAACCAGTGGGGCGAACCACATCGCCCACTTGGCCACCAGCCTTGAGTGCGCTCGCCAGAGCGTTGCCCTTTAGGTCTGGTGGCTCGGAGAATACCGCTATCGTGTTCGCCTGTCTAATGTAGCATAACCCGATGTGGGACGTCAAGATATCCGCATTATTGGGTAAGTTTCCTCCAAATTGACATGTGTGGCTGGCCGGTGCTACACTTTCGGCAGCTTGTAAGAGTTCAGATTAACCGAGCTGATCTATCGTCTGTCCCGGTCTTCAGAGGAAGGAGGGGAAAGACGGGGTGACGTGCCTGCCGAAAGTCTGAACGTTTACCGCAGCTTTCTCTTTCGAGAGGTACCCCACTTGGCGAAGCTAAGACTGCTGCACCTGGCAGATATTCACCTGGGAATAGAGCGATACGGACGGGTGGATCCGGCGACGGGGCTTAACTCGCGGCTGCTGGATTTCACGGCGAGCTTCGATAAGGCGGTCGATTATGCCCTCGAAAACGAGGTCGATCTGGTCGTCTTCTGCGGCGATGCCTATCGCAATCGGGACCCGAACCCCACCTATCAGCGGGAGTTCGCCAGACGAATCCATCGCCTGGCCCGCAACGGCGTGCGCGTGTTCTTGCTCGTCGGCAATCACGACCTGCCGCTGTCGGCTGGCCGCGCCAACGCGATCGACATCTTCGAGACGCTGGAGGTCGAGAACGTCGTCATCGGCCGCAAGCCAGGGTTGTATGATATCGAAACCCGACACGGCGGCGTGCAGATCGTCGCCATCCCCTGGCTGGCGCGCAATCAGATACTGTCCAAAGAGGAGCACAAGGACAAGACGATCGCGGAGATCAACGATATCTTCGGCGAGTATCTGGCGCGGCGGATCGAGGACCTCGCCGGGCGGCTGGATCCGCAGGTGCCATCGATCCTGGCGGCCCATTTCTCCGTGATGGGTGCCGTTTTCGGGTCGGAGAAAAGCGTGATGCTGGGACAGGACATCGTCATCCCGAGGAGCGTTGTATCGAATCGGGCTTTTGACTACGTGGCGCTGGGCCACGTGCACAAGCATCAGGTGATCGGCAACTATCCGCTCGTCGTGTACGCCGGGAGCCTCGAGCGCATCGACTTCGGCGAGGAGGGCGAGGAGAAAGGCTTCGTCGTCGTCGATCTGGAGAAGGGCGCGGCCGAATACCGGTTCCAGCCGGTCGCGGCGCGGCGCTTCCTGACCATCGAGGTCAGTGCCGAAGGGGACGACCCGACCGAAGAGATCCTCGCGGCGATCGGCAAGCAATCCCTGGAAGGCGCCATCGTGCGGCTGTTCGTCAAGACGACCCCCGACAGGGAGCCTAAGATCAACGACGGCGAGGTGCGGCGCGCCCTCAAGGACGCCTATTGCCTGGCGACGATATCGCGACAGGTCGACCGCAAGACGCGCAAGGTGATCGCCGGCGACCTGATCGAGGAGATGCTCCCGCTGGAGGCGCTGGAGCTTTACCTGAAGGCGAAGCAGTACGCGCCCGAGCGGCGCAAGCTTCTGCTCGAATACGCCGATCGATTGATGGGTGAGGGTTTGAATGATTCCCATTAGCCTGCGGCTGCAGAACTTCCTTTGCTATCGCGATAACGTGCCGCCCCTGTCGTTCGCGGGATTTCACGTCGTGTGTCTATCGGGTGACAATGGCAACGGCAAGTCCGCGCTGCTCGACGCGATCACCTGGGCGCTGTGGGGCAAGGCCCGCGTCGACGACCGCGAGCTCATCCACGTCGGCAGGACCGATATGGAGGTCGAGTTCGAGTTTGCGCTGGGGGCAGACCGCTATCGCGTCATCAGGAAGCGCAGCTTCAAGTTCGGCGGGAAGAACGTGCGCATGCAGCTTGTCCTGGACTTCCAGGTCTGCCACGACGAGACATTCCGTTCCATCGCCGGCAACTCGGCGGACGAAACGCAGAAGAAGATCGTGGAAACGTTGCGCATGGAATATGACACCTTCGTCAACTCCGCCTTTCTGCGGCAGGGGAGGGCCGACGAGTTCACGGCGAAGGCGCCGGCGAAGCGTAAAGAGGTCCTCGCCGACATCCTTGGCCTCGGATACTACGATGAGTTGGCGGAGCGGGCGAAGGCGCGTGTGAAGCGGTGCCAGGCGGAGGCCGCCGACCTGATGGCCAGCGTCAGGGAGATCGACCGAGAGCTGGCGCGCAAGCCCGAGTTCGAGGCGCAGCTCAAGGCCGTTCAACACGAGCTGAAGGGGATCGAAAACGCCATAGCCGGCGTGGAGGTCGAAGTCGCCACGGCGAAGGCGCGCAAGAGCGAGCTTGACATAAAGGCGCGCCAACTTGCCGACCTGGAGGGGCGGATCCGCCAGGTCAAGCAGGAGATCGGCGAGCTGCGTTGCGAGATCGAGCGGCTTGGCCAGCGGATACGCGGGTATGAAGAGGTCCTGGTCGAGAAGGACGACATCGAGCGGGGCTACGTGCGGTTGAACGACGCCCGGGCGACGGTCGCGGACCTCGACGAAAGGATGTCACGGCTGATGGCGCTGAAAGACCGTGAGGGTATCCTGGCGCGGGGAATCGCCGAGGCGAAGAACGCGCTCGTCGCCGACCGCCGGGTGATCCTCGGCGACGTCGAAAGCCTGCAGAAGCGCGGCGCGCAGGCGCCCGCCCTGGAAAAGCAACTGCGCTCGTTGCAAGAGCAGGCGCACTCCCTCGGGGACCTCGACGCCCGCCGCGACGAAAGACGCGAGTTCGCGCAGTCGTGCCGCAGCCAGATCGATTTCCTCAAGGCGATGAACGCGCAATTGCACCAGGATATGAAGGACGTCAAGGGGAAGCTCGACTTCGTCGCGAAGGCCGGGTCGTCCTGTCCTCTTTGTGAGAGCGATCTCGGTCCTTCAGGACGCGACAGGCTGGCCGCCAGGTTCAAGGAAGAGGGCGGCCGGATGGGCGACGTCTTTCGGGACAACGTGAAGCAGATCGAGCAAACGGAGCGCGACGTTCAGGCCGCGCAGGGCGAGATAGCCAGGATCGAGAAGTCGCTGCAGGAAAGGCAATCGCTGCAGCGCCAGATCGCGATGCTCGAAAAAGGGCTGGCCGATGCGCGGGAGGCCGAGGAGCAACTGGGCGGGGCGAGAGAGCGGCTCGAACAGGTGAGCGGCCGGATCGAGCGAGGAGAATACGCCGAGGCCGCACAGCGAGAGCTCGCCGAGGTTCGCGCTCAGATGCTGGCCCTTGGTTATGACGAGGAGCGGCACCGAAGCGTGAAGGGCGCCCTGGCCTCGCTGCAGCGGTACGAGGCGCTGAAGCTGCGTCTCGACGACGCCGGTGTACGGGTAGGCGAGGAGCGGGCCGCGCTGGCGCGCACGGAAAACGGCGTGACCCGCTGGCAGGCCGTGCTGGAAGGCGACGCGCAGCAGCACGAGGCCCTGGCCGTCGAGCTACGGCAGCTTCCCGAGGTGGAGCGTAGGATAGCGGACGCCGAGCGCAAGCTCGAGAGTCTTCTGAGCCAGCAGGCCGAGGTGCGTCTGAGACTTGGGCAGGCGCAGCAGATGCTCAACCATTGTGGCTATCTGGAGCGCGAGCGGGCCGAGAGGATCGCGGCGCAGGCGAAGGCGGCGGAGGCAGAGGCGATCTACCGCGACCTGCTGGCGGCCTTTGGGAAGAACGGCGTGCAGGCGATGATCATCGAAAGCGCGCTGCCCGAGATCGAGGATGAGGCGAACGCGCTGCTGGCCAGGATGACGGATAATCGTCTTCACGTGACGCTGGAGACGCAGAAGGCGCAGCTCGACGGGGGGCTCAAGGAGACGCTGGAGATACGCATCGCCGACGAGCTGGGAATCCGCAGCTACGACACCTACAGCGGGGGCGAAGCGTTTCGGATCAATTTCGCGCTGCGTGTTGCCCTGAGCAAGCTGCTGGCACGCCGGGCTGGCGCGCGCCTGCAAACCCTCGTCGTGGACGAAGGCTTCGGCACCCTCGACACCGCCGGCCGCGACAGCCTGGTCGAGGCCATCAACAGCGTCAGCGACGACTTCGAAAAGATAATCGTTGTAACGCACATCCAGGAGCTAAAAGACGCCTTTCCCGCGCGGATCGACATCGTTAAGGACGTCGAGGGGTCGCAGATAGTTGTGAGCTAGCCCACTTGTCCATGGGGTACACTCTTCACCCACCTTCTCTGGCACTGTGATCAGCTTACTTGCCTCGTGAGCGGAATAGTTCTGCAATCAGCGCGGATGAGTCCATTTCCAGGTAGACTGCCACCTCTTTCACCACTCCGCTGAACGTGCCCACTCGGAGAGGACCATGCTTCGGGACCGTTACGTGGTGCTCTGTCCCTTTCAGGGATGAGGTGAGTCGCATATGGCTACCAGTTTGCCGCGTTACCTGATAGCCGTACTTTTTCAGCCGTCGCGCCAGTTCGTCGCCGCCGACGTCTCGCGGCAGCTTCATACGGCGAGAACCTCGTCTTTGACGAAGTGGAGGCGTATCAGTGACGGCCTATTTGGCTCATCGAAATGGCACCGCACCGCATCCTGCACCATCTCCCTCAGCTCTTCAAAAGTATCGGCTTCAGTAAAGATAGCTTGACCGAGCGCTTGCGCCTGATATCCCCCTTCCGGAGCCTCCTCGACCAGGAAGATGATTTCCTTCGCCATAGTTCAGCCTCCTTGGTAATAGTTGCCGCTGAGCGCAAGTCAGCCTGAACCAGCAACTTGCTGGTCACCGGATAATGTAACACAAGTCGTGCCATTCTGTCTCCTCATTGCCGCACCAGAGGCAAGTAAACCTTCCAGTGGCTGTCTTCCGATGTGCCGTAATTCACCTGGACGGGAATCGAGCCCTCGTCGGCATCACTTCTAACCAGTGCCAGGTTGACATTTCCCGCCTGGAGACGGGTCGTGCGGAATGTCAGGTTGAGCAGCTCGCCGTGGCCGGCCAGCGGCGAAGTGCTCGCCATCGCCACCTTCACCTGGCCGGGCTGGCTCACGTTCGTGCTCGTGTTCCAGTTGGAGGCGAGCGGGCCGGGCGCCACCGAGACCAGCGATGCCGTGCCCGACGAGTAGCTCAGCGCCAGGTCGAGGCTGTAGACCTGGGCACCTGTCGCATCCAGAGCAACGGTGGCGGTCACCAGTCCGCCTGGGCTGACCTTCCCTTGAGCAACTGTGAGCAGGAGTGGCTGTTGAACGGCAGCTATGGCAGGTCGGCTCGCTCCAGCGCCCCAGTTACCCGACACGTCACCCAGGAGCACCGCAGTGAAATCCTCGTTCGCGCGGTCGGCGTCGAGGCTCGCGTAGGATCGGGATCGGGGGTCGAAGTCCCAGACGACGCCGGCGCCGGGGAAGGGCAAAGCGATGAGGTCGACGGCCTTCTGGAGGATGTAGAAGGCATCCATCGAGCTGATAGAGCCGTTCTTGTTGACGTCGGCGGCGGTTGCGGCGTGGCCGGTCAGGTCGATCAGCCCGACGGAGTGCCGCAACACGAGTGAGGCGTCATAGGCGGTGATACCAGTGGCGCCATCGGACTTGCTAGGCGTCAGCGTGTAGGTGCCGCGCGCGATGTTCGTGACCGTATAAGCTCCGGTCTCACCGCTGCGCCCGCTGTAGCCGATATCGCCATTCAGCGCAAGCGCCACGTCGCGGACGGCAACGCCACCGCTCCAGTAGCGGACAGCGCCGGAAACGTCGTAGACGAGGTTGACCTGGAAGCTGCCGTCGGCCGTTTGTGCCGGGATAGCGCCGTCGTTGAGGGAGACGGACGCGAGGTGCAGCGTGCTGGTCAACCCGGGCGAGCCGACGATGTCGAACTCGACGATGGCCAGGCTGCCCGAGCCATCGACGGTTCCGCCGGCACTCGCAAGGGATAAGCGGATCTGGCCCGGAACATTCGTGTTGGCAGCCAGACTCCAGCCAGGCGTTAGGGTGCCCGTGCGTGCACCACGGGCGCTGAGGACCGCGCTGTCGAAAGCAATGAGCAGATCGGCAGCGGCGAGCCCATGGATGCTCGCCGTGTTGAGTGGCACCTCCACGATAGAGCGCTGCTCGCCACCCGTGGCGGGAAGGCTCAACGAAGCGATATCGCTTTCGTAGCTGAAGCCCCTCAGTAACGTGCCGCTCTGCGCATCGGTGTTAACCACGGTCACGTCAACCTGCGCCGGGAAATGCGGCGGCGTGATGGCAGTGATCTGGCTGGCGCTGACCACCGTCACGCTGATTCCCACGGCCCCGCCGAATGTGACCGTGGCGCCGTCCTTGAAGTTGCTGCCGGCGATGGTAACGATTGTGCCACCCGAGGACGGGCCCCGATTCGGGCTGATGGTTGTGACCACGGGGCGATCCACCACCGTGATCTGGTAGGGATACTCGGGCCGGGCGGCGCGCGCGATGCTCACGCCATCGGTGGCCTCGATATAGTACTCCAGCCCCGGCGAGGCGAGTCGGGAGCCCTCGATGGTAGCGCTGTAGCGATTTCCGGTCGTTTTGACCATCGTGCGGCTGATGTAGGTCGTGGCGCTGATCGGCCGGAAGTAGAGCGTCACGCCCTGCACCCCCACGTTGTCGGAGACGTCGGCGTAGAGGCTGAGGGACATCTGAGGCGGCGCGGAGGTCACCAGTGTATGGCTGATGACCGGCGGCACCGTATCGATCGGCGTGGCCGTGGCGACGTTGGAGGAATTGGATTCGCTAATATCGGATTTGACCACGGTGAACCTGTAATAGTATGGAATCCCAGGCTGGACGGAGCTATCGCGGTAGGAACGCTGACCAGACGGGATCAGCGCCGTGTTGATGCGCGTGAACGGGCCGGTCGCGCTGGTGGACCGATAGATGTTGAAACCCGCCAGCAGGTCGAAATCGGTCTGCGTCCAGGCCAGATCGACATAACCCTCGCCGCCGGTGGCCTGCAGGTTCATCGCCTCGGTGCCGGAGGTGATGATCTCGAAGCGGAAGCGACCAGAGTCGTCGCCGGTGACCAGCCAGGGGTCATCGGCCGCTCGTGCGCCGGCCACACGGATCAGTTGATAGCCGTCGCCGGTTATCGGATTGACGTCGAAGGTGCCAACCCAGGTGCGAGCATCCTGCCAGCCGCCGTCGACCGGATGGACCGTGTAGTCAGTGACGGGCGTATCTGGCCCGAAGGAAACGGCAGGCTGCACCGAGGGGTCCATGTCGCGGTTGAAGGCGACGGTGAACGTTACCCTTTCGGATCCAACAATGGTGGTGCGCGGGCTACTGGCGGTGGAGAGCGCCACGTCCCAGGCGAAGGGGTAGGTGGTGGTGGCGGGGACGGTTAGGATGGGCTGGTAGACGAGGGTCGGGGCTCCACCGTAATCGTCTTTTCCATCTCTGATGGCTGCGTCAATCAGGAGGGCCGACGTCGTGCCCCAAAAGTTGTAGGAGAACCCAACGTACAGATTCGGGGCCGGGAATCCAACTCGCTGGCGCATCCAGTGATCAAGGTTGGGGTCCCAATACTTGCTCAGGAACGCGTTGTTAACATTCCTTGTGCTTTGGGCCGCATCAGCCTCCGTACTGAAGACTTCGCCACCGGACAGCCAGCCACTCCATACATAGTTCTCGGCGTTGTTCTGCAAGAATACGCTGTTCTTGACCAGACCAGGCCAGAAATTGAAGGACTGCGAGGCTTGCCTGGCGTGAAAAAGCACGGTGTCAGTTGTGCTTGCTCCTAATCCCCAGCCAGCCGGCAGGTCGATGATGGAGTTTGTGATTGCCGCAGGAATACCCTGCAAGGTGAAGCCCTTTCCTGTCCATATCGAATCACCGAAAAGATGAGCGTGATCGATTAGGTCGGGGCCTGAATACGCGCCCCCAGTTCCCCATTCTGGTGCAAGTATCTTGGCGTACCGGACTTCAAATCTTCCCGCTTCCCCATTGGTAATATACACATCGGGAGCCAAGTTACTGGGGATCGCCCAGGGGAACAGTTCGACCGGCTCTGTGTAGGTCCCTTGGACGGACAGAGAGGCGCCGTTCCAAATGCCCAACATTGCTCTAGTGGGCTCGGCGTATGGGTCGGTGGGGAGTGGTCCTCCCCACTGTACTTGAGCCCCCTGTGTTACAGTCACCGCTACTCCGGGGATGACGTAGGTCGTTCCACCTACGATCCAGAAATAATCCTTTGTCAGCACCATATCCTCGGAAATTACGCCTGGCAGCACCCGTCCCCGCTGGACTATGAGGTAGAAACGCGACTGGAACGTGTACGTGGTCGTATCCGTCGGGTCAAGCCCATTACGCGCCGTCAGCGTCAGACGGAAGGGGATAACGTGGTCGTTGGGGGTGGTGTTGGCCACGGTGAAACGGAACGGATGCCGAACGCCGGTGATCACTCCCTGGGCATCGTAGATCAGGCCGTTGTCGTCCCAGTTGAAGGATCCGATGGCCCCGTAATCGACCGTGTCGGTGATCATAGTGACGTAGGGGTCGGGCTGAAACGCTCCGTCAGCCCAGGCCTGAAGGGTCACTGTCACCGGGTCGGCCTTGCCCCAGTGGTTGCGAACGACAATGGCGAGGTCGACGGTCTCGCCGGCGTCGACGATGCCGTCGTCGTCATTTGTCGCGCTCTGCGCTGTCGTGTCGAAGAGCCAATGCTCCAGGTAGCTAAGCTCAGGCTTCGGGGCCACGGTCAGCGCGGCGTAGGCGTTGGCGACAGGTGACGCGTTGGCCGCGATCTGGCCCATAATGAAGCGCGAGGAGTAGACGTCTTTGTCCGACCACTTCGTGCGCGCGAGCGCGGCGATGCCGGAGACGACGGGGGCGGCCATCGAGGTGCCGTCCCAGGCGGAATATTGCTCGCGGGGCAGGGTGCTCCAGACATCCATGCCGGGGGCCATCAGCTCATACTCGTGGGTGTCGCGAGGCGTGCAGTCGTAGTTCGAGAAGTCTGCCCGGCTCCCGTCTGGCGCCGAGGCCATCACTCCCAGGACCCAGTTGTACGCGGCGGGGTACATGTCTCGCCCAAACGGGCATGGCTCGTTCACCTCACCGTCGTTGCCCGCCGCCGCCACCAGCACCGCCTGACCGAAGGCCACCGTGAGCGCGTCCTCCTCTACTTGAGAGCGCGAATAGCCGCCGAAGGACATATTGATGACGTCGGCGCCGTTATTGACGGCGTAGTAGATGGCCTCGGCGATATCAGATGTGGCGAGCACGCCGGAATACTGAGCGGCCTTGATGGGCAGTATCTGCACGTTGTAAGCCACACCAACCCCACCTCGCCCGTTGTTTGCCTGGGCGCCGATGATCCCTGCCACGTGCGTTCCGTGGCCGTGGTCGTCCTGTGGGGCGCCGGAGTTGGTGATGACGTCAACCCCGTGCACGTCGTCGACATAGCCGTTGCCGTCGTCGTCGACCCCGTTCCCGGCGATCTCCCGGCTGTTAGTCCAGATGTTGGCGGCCAAGTCTGGGTGGTTGTAGTCCACGCCGGTGTCGATGACGGCTACGACGATGTCACGGCTGCCGCCGGGGGGGAGACCCTGGCTCTCCAGGTAGGCCCAGGCCTGCGGGATGGTGGCAGCGCCCAGATGCCACTGCTGGGCGTACATAGGATCGCCGCTATTCTCGGGCACCTGCGGTGCAGAGGATCGAATTCCGGAGGCTGGCGCCACGGGCTCGCCGACCGGCTTGCGCAGGTAGTCCGGCTCGGCGTAGGCGATGGCGGGATTGGCGGCAAGGGTGGCTGTCGCCGAGTACACATCGGCGCTCTGGGATAGAGTAGCCCGGTACCAGCCGGTGAGATCGGGCTTAGGGACGCGGACGCCGCTTGCCGAGACGACGGATTCACCTGCTTTCGGTGGTCGAGCCTCGGGGAAAACGGGGTCCAGACGCAGCACGCCCTGGGCTGCCAGCGCCCGGTTAAGTGATTCATCGCCGGTCATCGCTACCTGCGCACCCGACGGGCGGTCCGGGGTATGGGGAGCAAGCTTGACGAGGACGGTTCCACTCTGGAATTCGCAACCGCCCGGCGGGCAAGGATGCTCTCGGTTATTGCGCTCGTCGAACGGCGAATAGGCGTGCGTGGGGATGCCCTCGGCAGGATCGGTACGTTGCGGGCCGCGCCGATCCAAGCGTCCCCCGTCCGCAGAGCCGGTCAGTTGCGCGGGATACTTCCCTGGGCGAGTCGCTTGCGTGATTGTATCGGGAACGGGGAAGGGTGGCCAGCCATCCTGGGAACTGAAAGAAGCGGTTGTCTCGTCCCACGGACTTATCGAGATCGCCGAACTTTCCTTGGGGTCGGACCCTTCAACAGGAATTGTGGCGCTGGTCGTAAGCAAAGCGATGGTCAGGAGCAGCTTAGAGGCTCGCGACAGCCATGTTCTCATTGCCTTCCTCCTTACCGATTCTCAGCCACGCGGCGGCGGGGTTCATGTCGCTCAACTGCAAAACATGACCGTGGACACGTGTCGAGCCATCACGTCGTAGACTTCTAGATACGGCCAAATGGCCTGTGCGGCGGCTTCCGCTGATGCCCGGTAAGACCTGACACGAGCCCTCCAAACAGTAAAGGCCGGGTCGCTTCAGCCAGACAAACAGAAATATGTAGTATTTCCGCGAAACGCTTGAAGTAGCAGGGTGAGGATGCGCCACCAGCCAGCCATTCGGTCCATAAGGAATATATCACTCAACCGCCTGGCTGTCAACAACGATTATCGGTCTGGCGCGGATGTGGATACTGGAACACCCTGCGGATTTGGAAGAACAAGAGCGTGAAAGGACGTTGAGGAATGCCAAATGATGGCATGCATGCGATTGGGCATCACGACGAACGCGTCAAAGGCAACCTTATTCTAATGTTGCGGCAAGTTCTCCCACGTGTTCTGGATCATCAACCCACACTCGTTAAGGTGCATCTCTCCTGTTGGATTCGGCGGATCAGATACATTGATGGCACACAGGCCGTTTGCTCCGTCGGCGACGAACGCATAGTCATTGGTTAAGGCCACGCGCGATGGTGTGATTGCCATTGGGTATCGATAACTACCGCGCTAGATCGATCCTTTGGGAAACCACTTTTGAAACAGAAGGAAACGGATGCGCCGTCAGCCAACCTGGTTGTCTATTACTTTATCCCTTGCAGAGTTTCGCACGAGGCAGATGCCGGCCGGGGCGAGACCGACGCGTCCTTCCGCCGAAGGACGCGTCGGTCGTGGCTACACCACTTGCGAAGAGATCGACAGCAAAGAGTATATGAGGAATATGCCGTTTAGCCGCCTGCACGGCAGCAAGGATTGTGCGGCGGTGACCGCGCGACTCCGTGTGCCACCTCGGGTAATTGCGGCATCCAAACAAAACGGGTGAAAGAGAACGAATGCAGGAAAGGTGATGAGCGACCGAGCGGTCGCCCATCACCTTTCCTGGCTCACTGCTTCACTGGTGACGGTTAACGGCGATATTTGGCTATGGGGTGAACAGCCTCTGTATCGCCGGCAGGAAGAGGCGGTAGGTGCCGATGGTGAACGAGGCGGACCTGGTGATTTCGGGGCCGATATCGTCGCGGATCTTCGCCTCGTTCGTGATCGTGGTGCCGCCGCCGGAGGCGGTCACCATCGCCGCGAACGTGATCGTTACACGGCCGTTTGCAGGCACGTCGCCGGTCCATTTGATATTGGTGCCGTCATAGACCGGCGTTTCGGGGGCGGTGGCCGTCGCCGAGTTGGTGATGTAGGACAGACCGCTGGGGAGCGTATCGGTCATTCTGACCCCAGTGGCCGCCGCGTCGCTGCTGTTGACGATGGCGATGGTGTAGGTGATGATATCGCCGCTTCTAGCGGTCGAAGCGCTGGCGGACTTGGTCGATCCGCTCAGGTCGGGCGCGTTGACGGTGCTGGTGGCGGGCTGGGTGGTTATCGTCTGGTATACGCCGTCGCCGATCTGGGCGGTGTTGGCGATCTGCGTGCCAGGGGTGGTCGATAGGTTTACCCGCGCGGTGAAGGTGACTGTCACCCTGCCACCGGCGGCTATGTCGCCGTTCCATTTGACGCTGCCATCCTCATAGGTCGGCGTGCCCGAGGTGGCTGTTGCCGAGTTGGCGACGTAGGATACACCGGCGGGCAGCGTATCGGTCATCCTGGCCGTCGAAGCCGGGGCGTTGCCGCTGTTGACGATGGCGATGGTGTAGGTGATGGTGTCGCCGACCCTGGCAGTCGAGGTGCTGGCGGATTTTGTCGAGCCGCTCAGGTCGGGGGCGATCACCGTGCTGCTGGCCGTGACAGTGACGACCCGGCGCACGCCGTCGTCGATCTGCGCGTTGTTGGCGATCGAGGTTCCGCGAGCGGTCGATGGGTTCACCCGCGCGGCGAACGTTATAGTCACCGACCCTGTGGGGGTGACGTCGCCGGTCCATTTGACGCTGGCGCCGTCGAAGGTCGGCGTTTCGGGTGCCGTGGCCGTCGCGGAGCCAGTGACGTATGACAGACCGCTGGGGAGCGTGTCGGTCATACGCGCCCCGTCAGTGGGACCGTCGCCCGTGTTTTTGATGGCGATCGTGTAGGTGATGAGATCGCCGGGGCGAGCGGTGGACGAGCTGGCGGATTTGGTCGACGTTCTGAGATCGGGCGAGGCGGCCACCGTAATGTTGACCGCGCGAGGAATGACCGCTCCCAGGCCGTCGTCGATGCTGGCTGTGTTGCTGATCACGCTGCCCCCGGTGGCCGACGAGGCCACGCGCGCCGCGAATATGACGCGCACGCTCTGCCCCTGGGTCACGAAGCCGCTCCACGTCAGGGTTGCGCCGTTCAGGGATGTTTGGCCCGAAGTGGCGTTCTTCGATCCCTCGACATAGGTCAGGCTGGCTGGGAGCGTATCGGTCATTCTCGCCGCCACGGCCGGACCGCTGCCGGTGTTGGTGATGGCGATCGTGTAGGTTACGACTTCCTCCGCGCGGGGACTGCCGTTGCTCACGGCCATAGTCGACGTGCTCAGGTTCGGGGACGACACGGTGGTGCTGACGACGCGGCTCACTGTCGTGCCCGTACCGTCGTCGATCTGGGCCGTATTGGGAATGACGGTGCCATCGTTCAGCGGCTGTTTAACCAGCGCCGCGAAGGTGATGGTCACCGGTGTGCCAACGGTTACCGTTCCGTTCCAGCGCACTTGCGAAGATGGCGAGTAGTAGCTGGCGTTGCCGGTGGTCGCCGCGACCGACCCGGTGACGTAGGTCAGCTCGCCGGGCAGCGTATCGGTCACGCGAGCCCCGGTCGCGTTCATCGTGCCGCCGTTCGTCAGCGTGATGGTGTAGGTCAGGACCTGCCCCGGCGCGGCCGGGTCTGAGCTAACCGCGATCGCGGAAGCGGAGAGATCAGGCGCGCTGGAGATGGTGCTCGTCACGCTCCTGGTGGTGACTACCAGGTTCCCGTCGTCGATGTAGGCGACGTTGGTCGCGAGGGTGCCAGTGACCACCGGGTAGTTTACCGTTGCGCGATAGGTCACCGTCACGCTCTGGCCGGCGGAGATGTTGCCGGTCCAGCGCACCTGCTTCGACTCGGTGATGTAGGTCGCCGTCGGACTGGTCGCGGCAAGGGTGCCGGTCGCGTAGGTCAACTCGGCCGGAATCGTATCAGTGAGGCGCGCGCCGATGGCGTCCCCGGCGCCGGTGTTGCTGAGCACAACCGTATAGGTCAGCGGATAGCCAGCGACCGGGGTCGCGGTGCTGGCGGTCTTTGTGGAATTCACCATGCTGGGAACGATCGCCGTGATCGTGTTCGAGGCCGTGATAACGGCGCCCGTTTCCTCGGCGATGATGGCCGAGTTGGTGATGACCTGGCCGCTGGACACGCCAGGATTCAGGGTCACGCCGAACGTAACCGTCACCGACTGGCTGCCCGAGACGGTTCCGCTCCATCGCACCTCCCCGCTGCCCGTGGTGACGGTGCCGAAGGTGGCCGTCGCCGAGCCGGGCACGAGGCTGATCTGGGAGGGCAGGGTATCGGTTAGCAGCACGTCGATGGCATCGCCGGTGCCGCTATTGACGAGGGCGAGGGTGTACGTGAACGGCTGATTGGGCGCCACGTATTCGAGGCTCGACGTCAACGTGGAGTCGCCCAGGTACGTAGGTGCCGTCCCGCCAGTAATGGTCCAGCTACTGAAGTGGTCGGTGTAGACGGTCAGGGTGTTCGCCTCCCTGTTCTGAATGACGTTGGGCACCGTGCGCCAGGTGCCGGTGGCGCCATCCCAGTAGCTGGGCAAGACATCGTCCTCGGCGATGCCCAGGGCGCCGAGCTGCTCGTCCGTGTAGCGCAGCACGATGGTGACGTTCTGGCGGAAGCGGCTGATCGTCGCCCCGTCGCTGTCCAGAGCGAGCAGGTCGTAGGCGAGGCCGATGGGGCGCGCTGTGGCGTTCAGCGCGACCGCGCCGCGCGGCATAGCGCGCACGGTGACCAGACCCGAGGCGGCCAGCGCGCCGGCCGGGATTCTGACCTCGGTGCCATCGCTCAGCACCAGAACCTGCATCGCCGACGCCTCGAACGTCACCGAGGCGGATTCGGGCATGACGATGGGGGTGGAGGACAGCACCATATCGAGCGCGTTCGGGCCGGGCACGACCGTCATCGTGTACATCGGGCTCTGATACAGCGTCGTGCCTGCCTCGTAAACGGCCTGGAGGTACCATGTATCGTTGGCGGTGACCGATAACGCGAACGTGCCGTTGGTCGACACGTCGGTGTGGGCCTGGGCGCCGTTCAGCGAGTAGCCTCTAACCAGGCCAGACGAGACGGGCGAGCCAGGCAGGCTCACGGTGCCGATGATGTTGGCAGCGGGGTACTGGAACGCCACGTCGTTCCTGGTCGTGCCGCCGTTATCGACGGTGAGCCGCGCCGCCGGCGGCGGCAGATAGCCGCGATCCGCGGGAGCGTAGGCGTTCACGACATAGGTGCCGGCCGGCACGGTGATGGTGTAGACCCCGTTGGCGTCCGTGTCGACGCCGTAGGGCGGCCGGTCGCGTCCGCTCGGACTGGTGTCCCTGGCTTCGATCCTGGCACCGCCTAGCCTGACGGAGGTGCCGCCAGGGACGGGGGCGGTGACGATGCCCCAGAGCTTGCCGTTGGCCGGCGACAGCGTGAAGTCGAAGGTCGAGGTCACGACCTCCGAGGTGGAGACCGCGTTGTTGCCGAGTGGAGCGAGGGTGTAGCCGGTCGCCGGGTCCACCCAGGCGTTCATATACCAGGTGCCAGAGCTGACCCTCAGAACGTACTCGCCGGTCGTCGGATCGACCTGGGTCGAGGCCTCGCCGCCGGCGCCGCTGGCGAAGACGTTGGCCCGCAGGCCGCTGAGTGGCGTTCCCGAATAGATCAGGCTGCCCTTGATCCAGCGCTGGATCGGGGTCCCGGTCAGTGCGATGGAGGTCGAATCGCCAGGGGCGACGGTGACGCCCAAGCGGCCCTCCACCGTGTACTCGGCGCCCGACGGCAATTGCACGGCAATGTTATACGTGTCCGCGGGCAGGCGCAGCGTGAAGGTGCCGCCCTCGATGGGGGCGCCACGGCTGCGCGCGCCGCTGGTCGAAGTAGCGGTGGCGTAGCCGGAGAGACCGGTCAGCAGGCTCGAGCTGGCGTCGACGATCGAGCCTTTGATCTCGGATTCGGCGGTGCCCAGGACGATGGTGACGCCGCGCAGCGTCTCGCCCTCGCCGACGGCGACCCTGGCGGGTGTGGGGTTCTGGACGTATCTGGAGCCGATGGCCGGCAGGGCGTTGATCTCCCAGGTGCCCGAGACGACGTTGAGATTGAAGACACCATCGGCGACGGAGGTGGTCGAGGACCATCGGCCGGCGGCCCCCTCGGCGGCGCGGAGCCAGCCAGCCACATCGATGCCCGAGACGCCTGTGCCGTTGGCGTCCACCACCACGCCGCTGATGCGCGAGTTGCGGCTGCGGACGGTGATCGAGCCGAGGTCTCTGGTTTCGCCCGGGCCGAGGACGACGGGATCGACGCGTGGCGGGGCGAGCGACGAATCCGCCAGCCAGACGTCGACATTGTAGGTGCCCGGGGTCAACTGGACGGAGAAGGCGCCGTCGTCGCCGACGGTCTGGTTATTCCCGAGGCCGGCGGTGGTGTGGAAGCCGACGCGCGCCGTTCCTGGCGGCGTGCCGTCCTGCTTGACCAACTGGCCGAAGACCGTGGACGGTGCGTCGGTGACGGTGAAGCTGAGCGTCCTGGTGACCTCGCGGCCGACGTCGGGGAAGGTTACCATTGTGGCCGACTGGTCGTAGACCCAGTTGGGGGCGCTGCCAGACGGGCGGATGGTGACCATCCAGGAGCCGGGGCTCAGATCGATGAGGTAGCGGCCGTCGCCGTCGACCGTGTCGCTAGCCGAGCCCGAGCCATCGGTCCGGGTGGCGGAGACCCTGGCGTCGGTGATGGCTGAGCCGTTGGCGCGGCGGATGGTCCCTTCGAGATGCATCGGGGCGGAGCCAAAGGCGATGGTTCTCGTAATGGTGGCGCTCGCGGGGATGGTGACGGTCGCCGTCCCCGGCGGTACAAGGTCCGGCGCGTCGAACGGTGCCGCGGCCGAGAGCCAGTAATCGCCCGCGGTCAGGAGGCCGAAGGCGAACTGCCCCTGATTGTCCGAGGTCGCGGTGC
Organism: Chloroflexota bacterium; assembly: GCA_016189905.1. GTDB lineage: Bacteria > Chloroflexota > UBA6077 > FW602-bin22 > JACPRP01 > JACPRP01. Next base: position 43,289 of record JACPRP010000067.1, read on the forward strand.
TGGATTGGGTCGCGTCGGCGGCGGAGCGCAGGGTGACGCGGGCGTTGGGCACGGCCACGGTGATGCCGCCTGAAGGGCGGACTGTCACGCCTGTCAGGTTCGGCGCGGTGAGCGACACGGTGTAATAGTTGGTGCGCGAGAGATCGACGGCGACCGTCTGCGGAGTGGACCTGAAATAGCCGCTGACCGGCGAGTCGGCCTCGACGAGGTAGGTGCCCACGGCGAGCTGGCCGAAGTTGAAGGCGCCCGCGCTATTGGTAGTGGCTCGCGCCTGGGTGCGCCAGTCGGCGCTGTGCAGGGTGACCTGCGCGCCGGCGATGGGGGTGGTGCCATCCGGGTCGCGGACGGTGCCCGCGACGCTAGCGCCGGTGAGCGGCAGCGTGACCGGCGAGGTGACGCCCAGCGCGGCTTGCGCCGTGACCGTGATCGGAACCTGGGCCGATCTGCCATAGGGCAGGCCGCTGCCCGTGGCCGGGTAAGCCTCGAGGATGTATGATCCATCGGGCACGAGGCCGAGCCTGAAGCGGCCGCCGCTATCGACGCTGGCCTGGGTGGAGACCATATAGTCGGCGGTGTGCAGGCTGACCACGGTCTGAGAAATGGGCGTAACGTTATCTGGCGCGGTCACCGTGCCGGTGATGATCGGGTTGGTCAGGGTGATGACGTGTCGCTCGATGGGGATGCCGCCGTACGAGATGGCGTTCTCAAGCGAATCGCCGTAGAGAGAGCCCGAGGGCGCGAACGCTCGGAGGTAGTAGGTGTTGATCGGCAGACCATCGAAGACGAAAGAGCCATCGGACAGCGAGTTGGTCGAGCGCGAGAACGAGCGGTCGCGCGTGTAGAGCTCGACAAACGTGCTGCCGACGGTGGCGGCAGTCGGGTCCTTGACGGTGCCGGTGAGATCCGGTGGTCGTAAGGTGGCGGTGACGTAGCTGGTGCGGGTAACGGTGTTCGTGCCGCCCAGGCCATTGGCCGTCAGGGTTACGGTGTAGACGCCGGTGATGTTGCCGGTCGGATCGAAGGTATGGCGAGGATTGGCGAGCGGGCTGGTGGTGCCATCGCCGAAGTCCCACAGGTAAGAGGCAACGTCACCGGTGGAGCTGTTTGTGAAGCTCACCCTGAGCGGTTGGTAACCGCTGGTTGGGGTCGCGGTGAAGCTCGCGAGGGCCGGCGCGTAGACCGTGATGTAGCCGGTGCGAGTAATGGTGTTGGCGCCGCCGGGGCCGGTCGTCATGAGGGTCACGGTATACGTTCCGGCCGTATTATAAGTGTGCACCGGGTTGGCGTCGGCGCTGGTTCCTCCATCGCCGAAGCTCCACGACGAAGAGGAGTAGTCGCCGGCCGATGTGTTGGTGAACGTCACCGCCAGCGGTGCCACGCCGCTGGTTGGAGAGCCGCTAAAGGCGGCGACCACGGGATTGTATACCGTCACTGTTCGATTGAAGGAGGACGTAAGAATGTCGACGCCGTTCAAGGTACCCGAGACGGTCAAAGTGACGGTATAGGTTCCTGCCGCCGAATAGACGTGGGTGGGATTGGCCAGGGCGCTCGTGGCACCGTCGCCAAAGGTCCACGACTGGGAGTCGATCTGCCCGAAAGATTCGTTGGTGAACGTCACCGTGAGCGGCCACGATCCTGAGATGGGTGTGGCGCTGAAGCTCGCCTGCGGGGGCGAATTGTCGAGATAAACGTTGATGCTGACGTCCCGCGCATTGGAGAGGGGCGGCGAGGCATTGTCAGCGACGCGCACGGTCGCGGTGTATGTGCCTGGACTCACGTCGTTGCCGGGGGTCCAGGAGAAGACGCCGGTGTTGCCGATGATGGTAGCGCCGGCGGGAGCGCCGGCATCCAGGCTGAACGTGAGCGTATTGGCCGGCAGGTCTGGATCCGTTGCGCTGGCCGTGAAGATCAGGGTCGAGCCACGGGCGACCGTTTTGTTGCTGATCGGGGCGAGCAGCGGCTGCTGGTTCACCTCGTTAACGGTGATTCTAACGGCCTCGGATGTCGACTGCGAGGGCGTCCCGTTATCTGTCACTCGCACGGTTGCGGTGTAGACGCCCGGCCCTTGGGCCTCGGAAGGCGTCCACATAAAGACGCCGGTCGAGCCATCGATGCTCGCGCCGGCCGGGGCGCCGGCATCTAGACTGAACGTGACGGCGTTAGCCGGGGTGTCCGTATCGGTAGCGACGGCGGTGAAGGTCAGTGGCGTGCCTTCGTCCACGGTGCGGGAACCGATGGGGGTGAGCGTCGGAGCTCCGTTGACCTCGTTGACGATAATGATGACCGTGCGGGCAGTGGACATCGCCGGCGAGCCGTTGTCGGTAGCGCGGACCACGACGGCGTAGACGCCCGAGCCTTGGGCCTCGGTTGGCGTCCACGTGAACGCCCCGGTACCGCTGCCGATGCTGGCGCCCACGGGCGTGCCGGGGTCCAGACTGTACGTGAAGGTGTTGGACGGAGCGTCGGAATCCGTCGCGCTGACGGTGAAGGTCAGCGCCATGCCTTCGTTCACCGTCTGCATGGCGATCGGAGCGATGGCCGGCGGCAGGTTGATCTCGTTGACGGTGACGGTGAAGGTCCTGGAATCTGAGAGCCCGGGCGTTCCACTGTCGTTCACGCGCACCGTGATCGCGTAGGTGCCCGGTCCCTGATCCTCGGACGGCGTCCAATTGAAGACGCCGCTATTCGCGCCGATGGCCGCTCCAGCCGGTGCGCCGGAACCCAGGCCGAACGCGAGTGTGTTAGCCGGGAGATCGGGATCGGTGGCGCTGGCGGTGAAGGTCAGCAAGCTGCCCTCGTTCACCGTCCTGTTGGCGATCGCCGCGAGCGTTGGCGGTCGGTTGCCCTCGTTCACTGTAACGGTGATGGTCTCGGCAGTCGATAGCGCAGGCGTGCGGTTGTCGGTTACACGGATGGTGAGGGAGTAGCTCGCCGGGCCCTGGGCCTCGGTGGGCGTCCAGGTGAAAGCGCCGGTGACGGGATCGAGGGACGCTCCGGACGGTGCGCCCGCGTCCAGGCTGAAGGTTAGCGTGTTGGTGGGTACGTCCGTGTCGGTGGCGACGGCCGTGAAGGTCAGCGTAGTCCCTTCGTCCACGACTTTGTCGCCAATTGGCGTCAGCGCTGGGGGCTGGTTGACCTCGTTCACCGTGACGGTAATCGTCTCGGCGTCAGATAGAACGCCGGCGCCGTTGTCGGTGACGCGAACGGTGATGGAGTAGGTATTGGGCCCCTGGGTCTCGGTCGGCGTCCAGGTGAAGGCGCCGGTGCCGCTGTTGATAATGGCGCCGGATGGGGCGCTGGGGTCTAAACTGTAAGCGAGTGTGCTAGACGGCACGTCAGGGTCACTGGCGGTGGCCGAAAAGACGAGGGTCGCACCTTCATCCACCGTCTTGTCGCCAATCGGCGCCAGGACAGGTGGGAGGTTGACTTCGTCGACGGTGACTGTAAAGGTGTCGGTGACGGACAGGGTCGGCGTGCCGTTATCGGTCACGCGGACGGTGACCGTGTACGGATTGGGACCCTGCGCTTCGGTCGGTGTCCAACTGAAGGCGCCGGTCGAGCTATCGATGCTGGCGCCGTCCGGGGCGCCGGGGTCCAGGCCGAAGGTGAGCGTGTTAGCCGGACTATCCGGGTCGGTCGCCACGATCGTGAAGGCCAACAGGGCTTGCTCATCGACGGACTTGCCGCCGCTGGGCACGAGCGCCGGGGCTTTGTTGACCTCGTTGACGGTGACGGTGATGGTCTCCGAGGTGGAGAGGGCGCCGTTGTCGCTAACCCGGACAGTGACGGAGTAAACGCCGAATCCACGGTCCTCGCCTGGCTTCCAACTGAAGGCGCCGGTCGAGCTATCGATGGTAGCGCCGGTCGGGGCGTCGGCATCGAGGCCGAACGCGAGTGTGTTAGCCGGGAGATCGGGATCGCTGGCGGTGGCGGTGAAGGCCAGGGTGGTCTCTTCGTCGACGGACTTGCCGCCGATAGGATCGAGCACTGGTGGTCGATTGACTTCGTTGACGGTGACGGTGATCGTTTCGGCGTCGGACAGGTTGCCGGCGCCGTTATCGGTGACGCGAACGGTGATGGTGTACGTGCCGGGGCCCTGAGCCTCGATGGGCGTCCATGTGAAGGCTCCGGTCGAGCTATCGATGCTGACGCCGGCTGGCGCGCCAGGGTCCAGACTGAATTTGAGCGTATCAGCCGGGCGGTCGGGATCGGTGGCCGAAGCGGTGAAGGTCAAGGTCGCTTGCTCGTCGACCGACTTGTTGCCGATGGGAGCGAGCACCGGCGGCTGGTTGGCTTCGTCGACCGATGCCGTGAAGGTCTGGGTGGCGCTTAGCGGTGGCGTGCCGTTGTCGGTAACGCTAACGGTGATGGTGTAAAGGCCAGGACCCTGAAGTTCGGTGGGCGTCCAGGCAAAGGCTCCGGTGTTGCCGACGATGGCAGCGCCAGACGGTGCGCCGGGGTCCAGGCTGAAGGTGAGGGTGTTTGCCGGGCGGTCTGGATCAGTGGCGCTGGCCGTGAAGCTCAAGAGCGTGCCTTCGCCGATAGTTGTGCTGGCGATAGGATCGAGAACCGGAAGCCGATTGACCTCGTTCACCGTGACGGTAATCGTCTCGGAGTCAGAGAGAGTTCCCTCGCCGTTGTCGGTGACGCGAACGGTGATGGAGTAGACGCCAGGGCCCTGGTCCTCGCCTGGCCTCCAGGCGAAGGCGCCAGTCGAGCCATCGATGCTGGCCCCGTCAGGAGCGCCGGCGTCCAGGCTAAACATCAGCGTATTCCCCGGAACGTCGGGATCGGTAGCTGTGGCGGTGAAAAGCAGGTCGAGGCCCTCGTCGATGGACCTGTCGCCTATGGCTGCCAGCACCGGGGGCCGGTTGACCTCGCCGACGATGACAGTGATCGTCTCCGTAGCGGACATGTTCGGCGTGCCGTTGTCGGTGACTCTAACCGTGATGGAGTACGCGCCGGTGCCCTGGGTCTCGGTTGGCATCCACGTGAAAGCGCCGGTGCTGCTATCGATAGTGGTGCCGGTTGGGGCGCCGGCATCCAGACTGAAGGTGAGCGTATTCCCGGGGAGGTCCGGGTCGGTGGCGGTGGCGATGAAGGTCAAGACCTTCTGTTCGTCGACGGCCTGGTTGCCGATCGGATTCAAGGTTGGCGGTCGGTTCACTTCGTTGACTGTGATAGTGAACGTCTCGGCGTCAGATATATTGGGAGCGCCGTTGTCGGCGACGCGGACCGTAATGGTATAAACTCCGTGGCCCTGAGCCTCGGTGGGCGTCCAGGTAAAGTCGCCGGTGCCGCTGTCGATGGTGGCGCCGGTCGGAGCATCGTCGTCCAGGTTGAAGGTGAGCGTATTGCCGGGCAGATCTGGATCAGTAGCCGTGGCGGTGAATGTCAGGGTACTGCCTTCATCGGTAACCTGGTTGCCGATAGAATCGAGCACTGGTGCTTTGTTCACCTCGTTGACGGTGACAGTGATCGTCTCGGCGTCGGACAGGGTGCCGGCGCCGTTGTCGGTGACGCGGACGGTGATGGTGTACGTCTTGGGACCTTGATCTTCGGTCGGGGTCCATGTGAACGCGCCGGTCGAGCTATCGATGCTGGCGCCAGCGGGCGCGCCTGTGTCCAGGCTGAAATTCAGGGCATTGGCAGGCAGGTCGGAATCGGTAGCGGTGGCGGTGAAGGTCAGCGTCGTTTGTTCGTCCACGGTTTGCTGGCCGATGGGGCCGAGCAACGGAGGCTGGTTGACCTCGTTGACGGTGATGGTGAACGTCTTGGCGTCAGACATACTGGGCGTGCCGTTGTCGGTGACGCGAACGGTGATGGTGTAAAGGCCAGACCCCTGCGCCTCGGTCGGTGTCCAGGTAAAGACGCCGGTGCCGCTGTCGATGGTGGCGCCGGTTGGAGCGCCTGATGCCAGGCTGAAAGCTAGCGTATTAGAGAGCAGGTCTGGATCGCTGGCGGTGGCGGTGAAGGTGAGCAGGGTTTGCTCGTCGACGATCTTGTGGCCGATGGGATCGAGCACCGGCAGTCGATTAACTTCGTTCACCGTGATGGTGATGGTCTCGGCGTCAGACATAGTGGGCGTGCCGTTGTCGGTGACGCGAACGGTGATGGTGTAAACGCCAGAGCCCTGGGCTTCGGTGGGCATCCAGGCGAAGGCGCCGGTGGCACTGTCGATGCTAGCTCCGTCAGGAGCGCCCGGGTCCAGGCTGAAGGCGAGAGTGTTGTTGGGAACGTCTGGATCGGTAGCGGTGGCGGTGAAAGCCAGCGTGAACTGTTCGTCAATGGTTTTGCTACCGATAGGATCGAGCACCGGGGCTTTGTTAACCTCATTCACCGTGACGGTGATCGTCTCGGCGTCGAACAGATTGCCGGTACCGTTGTCGGTAACACGAACGGCGACGGTGTAGTTGCCAGGGCCTTGTCCTTCGGTTGGTGTCCACGTGAAGATGCCCGTGCCGGCGTCGATGGTGGCGCCATCGGGGGCTCCGGAATCCAGGCTGAAAGTGAGCGCATTAAGTGGCAAGTCGGGATCGGTGGCGTTGGCGGTAAAGGCCAGCATCGCTTGCTCGTCGATGGTCTTAGGGCCGATGGAGGCGAGCCCTGGAGATCGGTTGACCTCGTTGACGGTGATCGTGATCGTCTCGGCGGTAGACAGGTTAGGCGAGCCGTTATCGGTGACGCGAACGGTGATGGTGTAAACGCCGAAGCCTTGAGCCTCGCTTGGCGTCCAGGTGAAGCCGCCGGTGTTGCTGTTGATGGTGGCGCCAGTCGGGGCGCCGGCGTCAAGGCTGAAGGTGAGTGCGTTGTCGGGCAGGTCTGGATCGCTGGCGGTGGCGGTGAAGGCAAGTGTAGCCTCTTCGTCGACGGTCTTGCCGCCAATGGGATCGAGCACTGGTGGTCGATTGACTTCGTTGACGGTGATGGTAATGGTCTCGGCGTCGGACAGGTTGCCGGTGCCGTTATCGGTGACACGAACGGTGATGGTGTAGCTGGCAGGACCCTGGCCCTCGGACGGCATCCATACGAAGGCACCGGTACCGCTATCGATGGTGGCGCCCGACGGAGCGCCGGGGTCCAGACTGAAATTCAAGGCATTGGCGGGTAGGTCGGTATCGGTAGCGGAAGCAGTGAAGGCGAGGGTCGTTTGTTCGTCGATCGTCTTGTTGCCGATAGGAGCGAGGACCGGCGGCTCGTTGACCTCGCTGACGGCGACGGTGATCGTCTCGGCGGCGGATAGATTGGGAGCGCCGTTGTCGGTGACGCGAACCGTGATGGAGTAAACGCCAGGTCCTTGAGCCTCGGCGAGTGTCCACGTGAAGACGCCATTGTCGCCGCTAATGGATGCACCGCCTGGTGCGCCCGCATCCAGGCTGAAAGTGAGCTTGTTGGCAGGAAAGTCCGCGTCGAGGGCGCCGGCAGTGAAGGTCAGCGTCGTTCCCTCGTTCACGACCCTGTCGCCAATCGGCGCCAGAGCCGGGATACGGTTAACCTCGTCGACAGTGACGCTAAAGGTCGTGGCATCAAACAGGCTCGGCGCGCCGTTATCGGTCACGCGAACGGTGATGGTATAGACGCCGGGGCCCTGGCCCTCGGTTGGGATCCAGGCAAAGGCACCCGTAGCGCTGTCGATGGTGACGCCAGATGGCGCGCCGTCGTCCAGACTGAAGGTGAGCGCGTTGTCTGGAACGTCTGGATCCGTAGCCGTGGCGGTGAAGGCAAGGATGCTCTCCTCGTCGACGGTTTTGTTATCGATGGGTGCGAGCACCGGTGGCCGATTGACCTCTTTGACGGTGACGGTAAACGTCTCGGCGTCAGATAGATTGGCGGCGGCGTTGTCGGTGACGCGAACGGTGATGGAGTAGACGCCAGGGCCCTGGTTCTCGGTGGGCGTCCAATTGAAGATGCCCGTGCTGCCGATGATGGTGGCGCCGGTCGGGGCGCCGGAGTCCAGGGTGTAGGTAAGCGTATTAGAGGGCACGTCGGGATCGGTGGCGATGGCGGTGAAGGTCAGGTTTGTTTGCTCGTCGACCGTCTTGTTGCCGATGGGGGCTAGGGCCGGCGGGCTGTTGACCTCGTTGACGG
>JACPRP010000086.1 GCA_016189905.1 Chloroflexota bacterium
AGCAGTTTGCAAAGGATTTTGGCTAGCGGAGCAGCCACCGATATATCGAGCGTATGCAATGTAGCGCGGGGGCTCGTCCCCCGCTGGGCGGGGCGGGGGACGAGCCCCCGCGCTACGGGTAGCCATATCAAAATGCAAACTGCTATAAGTTGCGTATGGCTCAAGTGCCGGACGGCTTGAGGCCGACGCATCCTTCCGCCAAAGATGCGTCGGCCTCGGCCCCATCATTTGCGAAAAGATCGACGAGAAAGAGTATAATCTGAGTTGGTCGAGCTTGCGGAGATGTAAGTGTAGATGTATAATGGCCCTGGAGGTGCGGTAATGGGGAAACGGATGCAGCGCACGCAACTTTTGCTCGAACCAGAACAGCACCATGCGCTGGCGGAGATCGCTCGCAAGGAAGGCCGCAGCATTTCCGACGTCGTGCGAGAGATGGTACAGCGGCAGATCGAACAACGGCGAGAAACGGCACGCGCGGACCTCGAGCGGCGGCTGGAGGCCCTGCAGCGTATTCGGCGGCATCGAGACGAGGCCATCGAGAGGAGGGGAGGCAGGCCGGTTGACTTTGACGTGGCGGCGCTGATTCGGCAGGCCAGAGAGGAGCGAGATGGGCGTGCCCTCAACGCGTTCGACGATCGTCGTTGATGCAATCCTCGCGGTATGGGCGATAGTGCCGGTGGCCGCCCCAGTCGACGCTATCGGCCTTTTCGCCGGTTGGCATCGGGAGGGGCTACGCGTCGTCGCACCGGCTCTGTGGCTAGCCGAATGCGCCTCCGCCGTGCGACGAAGCGTGTACGCCGGGGCGCTTTCAGAGGAGGAAGGTCGAACGTCGCTGGAAGATCTCTTTGCTTTGGAGGTCGAGATCCTGCCCGTCACCCTCCAGCAGACACGGTCGGCCTTTGAATGGGCGGAGCGACTGAGACAGGCGCAGGCCTACGACGGCTTCTACCTGGCGCTGGCGCAGGAACTGAGGGCGGAGCTTTGGACCGGCGATAGACGGCTGGCGCACGGGGCGCAGCAAGCGGGGGTCGGGTGGGTTCATGCGGTGTAAGACGAGTCTGGAAACGTCCGAGCCCGCCTTGGTATCGTGACATCATTCCTCATCTTGATCGGCAAGCTGGGACCGGCCAGATCGATGTCACGTTGGCGCTGGCCCTCGCCATTGATGCCATACCCGGCGCGCAACTGGGCGCCTGCGCAGGCAAAATGGTGAGCGTCGCAGCCCTGTGTAGCACGCTCGGCATCCTGGCCGGGCCCACAACGGTGAATATCTGGTACAGGCTGCTAGTTCCGCGGTCCCTTACGCCGCTCCTTTGCGTGCGTAGCGGGCCTTGCCCTGCTCGTACAGGTCGCCACCGTAGATGTCGTTGACCACGATCACGGGGAAGTCTTCGACCTCGAGACGGAGCACAGCCTCGGCGCCAAGTTCCTCATACGCCACCAGGTCGCTCTTCTTGATCGCCTTCGAGATCAGGGCACCGGCGCCGCCGATGGCCGCGAAATACACGGCCTTGTACTTCTTCATCGCGTCGATGACGGCCTGGTTGCGGCTTCCCTTGCCGATCATGCCTTTCAGTCCCTCGGCCATCAAGCGTGGTGAATAGGCATCCATTCTAAGGCTCGTCGTCGGCCCGGCCGCGCCGATGACCTGGCCCGGCTTCGCCGGTGATGGCCCCATGAAGTACACTATCTGTCCTTCTAGATCGAAGGGCGACTTTTCGCCACGCTCCAGCGCCTCCACCATCCGCTTGTGCGCCGCGTCGCGCGCCACGTAGACGACGCCGCTGATCTTCACGCGGTCGCCGGCCCGCAGCTTTTCCAGCACTTCGTCGGTCAATGGTGCTCGAATATCCATCTTCCCTCTCCTTTCCTTCACTCGTTTCCACTTCAGAACGAGTGAAGGACTTACAACACCGCTTCCTTGTGCCGGGCAGCGTGGCATTGGATGTTCACGCCAACGGGCAGGCTCGCGATGTGAGCCCCTGTCGTCTCGATGTGTACGGCCAGCGCTGTGACCCTGCCGCCGAAGCCCTGCGGGCCGATACCGAGGTTGTTCACCCCGGTGAGAATCTCTTTTTCTAGCTCCGCGAACCTCGGGTCGCTATTTGGTTGGCCGACAGGCCGCAGCAGCGCCTTTTTCGCCAGCAGCATCGCGCGGTCCGCGGTGCCGCCGATGCCGACCCCGACGATGACCGGCGGGCAGGGATTCGAGCCGGCCTCTTCGACCGCGCGGACGACGAAGTCGACGACGCCTTTCTCGCCCACGGCCGGGGTCAGCATCCCCAGCGCGCTCATGTTCTCACTGCCGCCGCCCTTGGGCACGATGGTTATCTTGAGGTTCTCCCCAGGCACCACGTCGGTATAGATGACGGCGGGCGTGTTGTCCTTCGTGTTGGGACGATCGAAGATCGGTGGCTCGGCGATCGACTTGCGCAGGTAGCCGTCCTTGTAGCCCTGGCGAACCCCTTCGTCGATCGCCGCGTACAGGTCGCCACCAACTATGTGCACGTCCTGACCGACCTCGAGAAAGACGACGGTGAGCCCACAGTCCTGGCAGAGCGGAATCCCCTCCGTCTCGGCGATGCTGGCGTTTTGCAGCAGTTGCTCCAGAACTTCCTTACCGCCATCGGACTCCTCGTCGGCCAGCGCCTTATGCAGCGAGTCCAGCACGTCCGCAGGCAGAAAGAAGTTCGCCTCGATGCTCATGCGGGCAACGGTTCGCGTGATATCTTTGATATCTATCTCTTTCATAACAGCCATCCACCTTGCTACTCAGCCGGAGGGATGAAGCCCTCCTTCATCATCATCTGCGTCAGGTCCCGTGCCCTCTTGATCATCGCCGAGGCCTGCCGGAGAAGCTCGTCGCGCGTCGCCGTCACGCGCGCTATGCCCTGCTGCTGCGCCATCATGCCAACGGCGGCGGCCTCTCTCGGGAAAACCTCGTAATCGTCCATTGTCGGGGCGATAAACTCTTCGCTCAGACCGCGCTCCTCGGCGCATTTCGCCAGTTCCGTCGCCGCCGCGATGCACATCTCGTCGGTGATAGTCTTCGCCCTCACGTCGAGCGTGCCACGGAAGATGCCAGGAAAGCCGAGCGAGTTGTTGAGCTGATTGGGGAAGTCGGAGCGGCCGGTCGCCACGATGCGCGCTCCCGCCTCCTTGGCGTCCCAGGGCCAGATCTCGGGCACTGGATTGGCACAGACGAAAAGAATGGCGTCTTTCGCCATGCCCGCCACCCACTCCTTCTTGATGGTGTCGGGCCCTGGCTTCGACAGCGCGATGCAGACATCTGCGCCTCTCATCGCCTCAGGGATGCCGCCTGTTCTCCTCTCGCCGTTGGTAATCTGACAGAGTCGCCATTTGTCCACGAACTCTTCTTGCTTCGCCGCGATGTCGAGACGGCCCGGATGCAGGATCCCGTGGCTATCGACCACAATCGTATTCTCGGGCTTGACCCCTGCCTTGAAGAGAAGGCGGATGATGGCGATGTTGGCGGCGCCCGCTCCGACCATCGTCACCTTGATCTCGTCGATGGATTTCTGGACGATCTTCAGCGCGTTCGTCAGCCCCGCCAGCAGCACCGTCGCCGTGCCCTGCTGGTCGTCGTGCCAGACCGGGATATCCATTTGCGAGCGAAGCGTGTCCAAAATGTGGAAACACTTCGGCTGAGAGAGGTCTTCGAGATTGATGCCGCCGAAAGACGGCTGCAGCCACCGGACCGCGGAGATGATCTCCGCCGGATCCTTGGTATCCAGACAGATGGGGACGGCGTCGACGCCGCCCAGATACTTGAACAGCAGAGCCTTGCCTTCCATAACTGGCAGACCTGCCTCTGGTCCGATATCCCCGAGCCCCAGCACCCGCGTACCATCCGACACAACCGCGATCGTGTTCCACTTGTTGGTATAATCGTAGACAGCCTCTTTGTTCGCCTTGATCGCCTTGCAGGGTTCGGCAACGCCGGGCGTGTACCATATCGCAAAATCATCGAAATCTCTTATCGCACACTTGGGCACGACCTCGGTCTTGCCACGATAGAAGGGATGCAAACGCATCGCGTCTTCCCCGGGCTTGCTCGCCTTAGCCACCCGTTCATCATTCGTCGTCATGACGAAGCTCCTCCATTGATTTCGCTACAATCCGGCGCCGGGCGCACCGCGCCTCCAGCCAATGTATTTTAACATTGTTGGGCCTCTGGTGAAAGGAGTTCAGGACAACGGGTTTCAACACGGAGTTACCCAACTTTCGCGAGGAAGGACCACCAATGATGAAAATCTATTTTCAGAGCAGACGCGGTCCGCCTTGCGGACTCCGAGACCACCAAGGGTGGACATCGGAGAGGACACAGAACTCATCCCAGAGAAGCTCCATGTCTCCGTGTTCGCCTTTGCCTCGCCTGAAGCAGGCCAGAGCTACGCACCGCCCTTGATCTCTGCGGCCTTGGACACGATGGCCACGAACTCGTCGACCTTCAGGCTGGCGCCGCCGACGAGGCCACCGTCGATCTCGGGCTGCGAGATGAACTCGGCGATGTTCGCGGCGGTCACGCTGCCGCCATACTGGACGCGCAACCGGCTGGCCACATCAGCGCCGTAAAGCTCGCCGATGGTCGAGCGGATCATGCCGATCACCTGGTTTGCCCCGGGTCCTGTCGCGGGCTTACCCGTGCCAATTGCCCAGATGGGCTCGTAGGCGATGACGACGTTGTCGATGGTGGAAATCCCCGCGAATCCGCGTCGCACCTGGCCCGTGACCACCTCCTCCGTCCTGCCCGCCTCGTTCTGCTCCAGGTTCTCGCCCACGCAGACGATCGGCCAGAGCCCATGGTGCTGGGCGGCCTGAATCTTGTCGTTCACGATCTCGTCCGTCTCGCCGAAATACTGGCGGCGTTCTGAATGGCCAAGGATGACGTACTGGCAAAGCGGAGCCAGCATCAGCGGCGAGATCTCGCCGGTGTAGGCGCCCTTGTCCTGAAAGTACATATTCTGCGCCCCCAGCCCGATCGAAGTGCCGGCGATGAGGTCCTTGACTGGTGCAAGTGATATGAAAGGAGGGCAGAGGACCTTCTCCGCCCCCGCTATCCTATCCAGGTTATCCTTCATTTGCCTGACGAGCGCAAGCGCCTCATCAAGGTTGGTGTTCATTTTCCAGTTGCCGGCGATAATTGGCGTTCGCATTCTTGTGGTACCTCCTTGTCCCCTACGCCCCGAATTTGCTTAGCTTCAGCGCATTGGCCAACGCCAATGGCATCAATTCCGTCGCCTTGAACCGCCCGAGTGCGCCCCCGGCGCAGCCTCGCTCAGAGAACTCCGCGACGGCGTCGGGTCGGCAATACTTAGAGTAGAGCATCACTGGCACCGGGTGCCAGCTATGCCCCCTGAGGACTGATGGCGTGGAGTGGTCGCCGGTGACGACGATCACGTCGGGTTCCAGCCGCAGCAGCTCGGGAATCTCTCGATCGACCTCTTCGATGGCACGGACCTTCCGGTCGTAATCACCATCTTCGCCAGCGCTGTCGGTCCTCTTGAAATGAACGTAAAAATAGTCGAACTTATCGTAGTTTTCCGCCAGCGTGGCGAGCTCGTCCTTGAGTGTCTCCCCCGTGCGCAGGGCATCCATTCCAACCAGCTTGCCCAGCCCCCGGTACATTGGATAGCTTGCGATTGCGGCGGCGCGCAGACCGTAAAGCTGCGGCAGCGTCGGGATATTCGGATACTTCGCAAAGCCGCGCAGCAGCACCATGTTGGCGTTAGAGCGATTGGCCAGCAACTTCTGCGCCTGATCGATAAACGAGTTGGCCAGATCCGCGCTCCCCTGCGCGGCCGGCTCAAGTGGCAGCACCTTCGGCGCCGGACGGCCCTCTTTTTCGGGATCAGTTTCGGTGAGCTTATCCGACAGACCTTCACCGCGAAACACCAGCGCGAATCGGTGCTCTTTGACCGGTATCACGAAAAGCTCAACGCCGGGAAGCCTGACATTCTTTTGTAGCAGGTGGCATATCTTGGCCGATTCCTCGGACGATATCCTGCCCGCCCGGCGGTCGGTGATCAAGCCACCACTTTCCGTCGCGAAGTTACCCCGCGCCGCCACGTCGGTCCCTTTCAGCTCGAAATCTACACCCAGCGCCTCCAGAACGCCGCGGCCGAACTCAAACTTAAGTGGATCGTAGCCGAACAGGGACAGATGCCCCGGCCCGCTGCCGGGGGTAATGCCCGGGCCCACCGGCTCGTGCAGCCCGCAAATAGATTTAGCCGCCAGCGCGTCCAGGTTTGGTGTCCTGGCGGACTCAAGCTCGGTAAGTCCTCCCGTCTCTATCGGCAACCCGCCCAGACCGTCCATCACGAACAGGACGATTTTCGACGGTGACGAGGTAGCGAGCTTTCTTAACTCTTCTAGTTCCATCCGCTCCACCCACTCACTTTCTCACTAATACGGCGACGCCCGGCAGCACCCGCCCCTCCAGTAGCTCGAGAGTGGCGCCTCCACCAGTCGAGACGTGTGTGATCTTGTCAGCCAGGCCCATTTGCTCGACTGCCGCGACCGATTCGCCGCCGCCGATGATGCTGATTGTATTGCTCTCAGCCAGCGCCTCGGCAATGGCTCGCGTGCCCTGCGCAAACGGCGGTATCTCGAATACACCCATCGGTCCATTCCAGACCACCGTCTTGGCCTTGTCGACGATGTCTTTGAACTTTTGCACCGTTCTCGGACCGATATCGACGATGATCCAGTCTGGCGGGACCGCCTCGACATCCACGGCCTTGAAGTTCGCCGTCGCGTCCAGCCTGTCGGCCACGACGACGTCCACTGGCAGCACGAGCTTCTCGTCCCCGCGAAGGATCAAATCCTTCGCCAGATCGATCTGCTGATCTTCGACCAATGATTTGCCAATCGCGTAGCCTTCAGCCTTCAGAAACGTGTTGGCCATGCCGCCGCCGATCAACAGGTAATCGACCTTTTCGAGCAGGTTGGTTATCACGCCGATCTTGCTCGATATTTTTGCGCCGCCAATGATGGCCACAAATGGCCGAGCGGGAGCCTCCAGCGCTCGGCCAATGGTGACAACCTCTTTTTCCATAAGAAAACCTGCAACGGCGGGCAGGAATTCGGCGACGCCCACGGTCGATGCGTGCGCTCGATGCGCCGTGCCGAATGCATCGTTCACGTAGATGTCGGCCAGCGACGCCAGCTTGCGCGCGAATTCCCGGACGTTTGCCTCTTCCTCAGGGTAAAACCGCACGTTTTCAAGCAAGATCACGTCGCCCGCCTGCATGCCGCTGACCATCGCCTCCACCTCGGGGCCCATACAATCCGGAGCCTTCACCACCGGTTTACCCAGGAGCTGGGTCAATCGGTCGGCGACCGGCGTGAGACGCTGGCTCTCGACCACTTTGCCATCTGGCCTCCCCAGGTGAGACACAAGGATAACTCTGGCGTTGTGATCGATCAGATAACGGATGGTGGGCAACGCGGCCCGAATCCGCGTGTCATCGGTGATGTGGCCCGACTTATCCAGCGGTATGTTGAAATCTACGCGCACCAGGACCTTCTTGCCCGATACGTCTACATCGCGAACGGTCTTGATGTCAGTCAACGATGTCTGGTCCATATTCATACCTCTCGGGCCTACATGCGCATCGCTGTGCCAAGGGCTTTGCGGGTCATGAAATTGCAAAGGTCCGCGACGCGGCAACTGAATCCCCATTCATTGTCATACCAGGAGACAACCTTGATCATGTTGCCCCCGATAGCCATCGTGGACAGTCCGTCGATGATAGAAGATCGGGGGTCACCTTTGAAGTCTATGGATACGAGCGGCTCATTAGTGTAGCCAAGTATCCCCTTCATCGACCCATCGGCCGCTTCCCTCAGTGCGCCGTTGATCTCGTCGACTGTCGCGTTCCTCTCCAGTTCAGCCACAAAGTCCACCACCGAAACCGTCGGCGTGGGCACGCGCAAGGCATAGCCGTGGAACTTGCCCTGTAGCTCGGGGATCACCAGCGCCACCGCTTTCGCCGCGCCGGTGGTCGTGGGTATTATGTTGACGGCGGCCGCGCGCGCTCGTCGCAGATCGGGATGGACCATATCGAGGATTCTCTGATCGTTGGTGTAGGAGTGAATCGTCGTCATCAGGCCCTTCACGATGCCGAACTTATCGAACACAACCTTAACGGCCGGCGCCAGGCAGTTGGTCGTGCAGGAGGCGTTAGAGATAATATTGTGCTTGGCCGGATCGTATTTTTCGTTGTTGACACCCATGACGATAGTGATATCCTCATTGGTGGCCGGTGCGCTGATAATCACCTTCTTGGCGCCGCCCGCTAGATGCGCTCGCGCCTTGTTCGCGTCGGTGAAGATACCCGTGGACTCAATGACGATATCCACGCCGAGTTGCCCCCAGGGTAGCTTGCTTGGGTCTCTCTCCGCGAGAACCCTAACCCCCTTGCCATCCACGATGATGGAGTCCTGCGCTGCCTCGACCGTGCCCGGATATATGCCATAGTTCGAGTCGTACTTGAAGAGATGCGCGTTTGTCTTGGTGTCCGCCAGGTCGTTGATCGCCACAACCTCGAGCTCGTTGGGATAGTAATCGCGCATCGCCTTGAAAACCTGTCGCCCGATTCTGCCGAAGCCATTGATACCGATCTTAGTCGCCATTAAGAATTTCCTCCTTATTTAATGTTATAGAACGCTCCGAGACCCGCGTACCGCGCAACGGAACCTAATTCCTCCTCTATCCGCAGGAGCTCGTTGTACTTCGCCACACGCTCGCCGCGGGAGGGAGCGCCTGTCTTGATCTGCCCGGCGTTTGTCCCGACCGCGATGTGTGAAATCGTCACGTCCTCTGTCTCGCCGGAGCGGTGCGAAACGACGGCGGTGTAAGAGGCTCGCTCTGCCGTCTGCATCGTCGTGAGCGTCTCGGTGAGTGTGCCAATCTGATTGACCTTGATCAGGATGGAGTTCGCCGCGTGTTCCTGTATACCACGCGCCAGCCGGTTCACATTGGTGACGAACAGGTCATCACCGACGATCTGAATCTTTCCGCCGAGTTTCTGCGTCATCAGCTTCCAGCCTTCCCAGTCATCCTCGGCCAGGCCATCTTCGATGGAAATAATCGGATATCTGGAAACCCAGTCGCTGTAGAAATCGACCATCTCTGCCGAAGTAAGTGTGCGACCTTCCTTGGCCAGCACATATTGGCCACCACTATACAACTCGGAAGCCGCGGGATCCAGCGCGATGTAAATGTCGGCGCCTGGCTTGTAACCGGCGGCTTCGATGGCGCGCAGAATAAGCTCGACCGCCTCTTCGTTAGACTTGAGACTGGGAGCGAAGCCGCCCTCGTCGCCAACGCCCGTGGCGAGACCGCGGTCCTTCAGCACTTTCCGCAGTGAGTGAAACACCTCGGCCCCCCAGCGCAGCGCCTCGCGAAACGATGGCGCTCCGATTGGGGCGATCATAAATTCCTGCAGGTCCGTGGAGTCCTCGGCGTGTTTGCCACCGTTCAGGATATTCATGAGCGGCACCGGCAGTGTGCGCGCCAGCGGGCCGCCGATGTACCGGTAGAGAGGTATCCCCAGAAACTCCGCCGCGGCGTGGGCAACCGCCAGCGACACCCCCAGGACCGCGTTGGCTCCAAGGTTCGCCTTGTTGGGGGTACCGTCCAGCTCGATCATCCTTTCATCGACGCGTATCTGGTCTATCGCCGACAAACCGATCAGCTTCGGGGCGATCTTGTCGTTCACGTTGCTCACCGCGTTGAGCACACCGAGCCCTCGATGACGTGCCATGTCCCTGTCGCGCAGCTCTAGAGCCTCGTGCACTCCGGTTGAAGCGCCAGAGGGCACAGCAGCCCGCCCAATGGTACCGTCAACCAGGATAACATCTACCTCCACAGTCGGATTGCCGCGCGAGTCGAGGATTTCCCGCGCTTTCACGTTCTCTATCGCTATCAATCTTTCCTCCTCTAGGTTAAAGTTCAAGGCTTTGCCTCAAAGCCCCAAGATCGACCTCGGTCCTGATCATCTCCACGAGCGAGCCGATCTGCCGCTCGCTGGAAATGCGAATGTGCCCGAGCGCCCGCTCCACCGCCGCCACGGTGGTCATCGTGTCCGACTTCACCAGGATCATCGGGATGCCCGTCTCAGCCGCCCGTCCCAGAATGATCGTGTCTGGATATAGATTGCCTGTGAGGATGATGCACTTGGTCGAGGTCTGCAGCGCGGCAAGCTGGATATCGGCTCTATCCCCGCCAGTTATGACCGCCTTATTAGAGGTGCGCAAGAAGTACTTAAGCGCCGTATCGACGTTCATCGCGCCGATCGTGAAGTTCTCCACCAGTTCATCCTGCTTGTCGCCGGCGCAGAGAATCTCCCCGTTGAGGAGTCGCGCAAGCTCGCGGACAGTAATCGCCATCAGCAGCTTGTCTGTCGGCAATACGCCGAAAAGACGGAGTCCATTGCGGCTCAGGAACCTCGGGAACTTGTCTTTCAACGTCTTGACTGCCTCGTGCGGGACGCTGTTCACGATGACCCCGATCAATCGATCGCCGAAAGTGGTTTTGGCCAGCAGGATATCGTCCATCCCGAGGTCAGGCGCGTACTTGGAAACGATCAGCACCTTTGAATTGGTCAGCTCAGCTAATCGCGATTGAGGCACGCCAAGAGAATAGCCATCGGCCAGGCCTCCGCCGCCCTCCAGAATCATCAGGTCCACGTTCTTCGCGAGACTTTCGAAGGCGGCACGAACGGTTTCCGACTTGTTCGTGACGGGCCCTCGCATAGGCTCCTCCAGGACGTCAGGTGTTAAGAGGACCGGGCACGCGTAATTGTAAGGCTCGTCCAGATCGAGCGTGCGAAGCACGAACACGACGTCCTCATCGACCAACTGGCCTCCTATTTCAACGGGCAGCGTTCCGAGGGGCTTCATATATCCGATCGAGAGCCCTTTAGCCTTGAGCTGCATGCCGAGTCCAAGGCATACCGCGGTCTTTCCTGAGTACGGTCGAAGCGAAATGACATACAATGCGGATGTCAATTCTTCACCCCCTTAACTTCCTTGGCCCTGAGCCGGCGTGGCAAGGCCGATGCGGACGTCGACCGCTGTGGCGCCCTGCCCTTCCTCGTGAACCATCAGTGGATTGATATCCATCTCTATTATCTCTGGGAAATCCGTGACCAGTTGGGAAACGCGGAGCAATCCATCCACGATGGCTTGAATATCGGAAGGCTTTTCCCGGCGAACGCCTTTGAGCAGCAGGTACGAGCGTATCTCGCGAATCATCTCGTCCGCGTCCTTCGGCGTGATCGGCGCCACGCGGAAGGCGATGTCTTTGAGCACCTCGACGTAGATGCCTCCTAGCCCGAAGGCAAGAAGATGCCCGAACTGGGCGTCGTAGCTCACGCCGATAATCGTCTCCTTCCCCGGTCTGACCATCTCCTGAATGGCCACTCCCCAGATTTGTGCGCCTGGGGCGTACTTCCGGGCATTGCCGACGATCGCTATGTCAGCTGCACGGGCCTCTTCAGGGCTCTTTATGCCAAGCCTGACACCCCCGACATCGGACTTGTGAAGGATATCTGGCGAGACTATCTTCATCGCCACCGGGAAGCCTATCTCCGTCGCCAGAGCTACCGCCTCGTCCGTAGATCGAGCGAGCGCGGAGCGTGGAGTGTGCAGACCGTAGGCCTCGACAACCTCCCTCGCCTCGATATCGCCAAGGGTGTCCCGTCCATCCGCTCGCGCGCGCTTCATGACCCTCTCCACGGCCCGCCTGTCCACGTGGAATGTCTTCAGTCCTTCGATTGGCTTCAACATCCAGTCTCGCTGCTGATTCATCGCCGCGAACGCGGCGATAGCCTCTTCTGGAAACGAGTAGTTAGGGATGCGTGCTTCGCGCAGCCGCTCCACCCCCGCCTGCACGGATAGCGTGCCCATAAAGCTGGTGACGATTGTCTTGTCGCTGTTTCGTGAGGCGTCGATGACAACCTCGGCGGTTCTCACCGCATCGGTTAGCCGCTGCGGCGTGAGCAGCACGAGAAGCCCATCCACGCCGGGGTCGTTAAGCACGGCCTTCACCGCCACCCTGTATCGCTCAGGCCCGGCGTCTCCCACGACGTCTACCGGAGTGTAGACGCTCGCCGTGGAAGGAAGCCCGTTGCGCATGTCCTCGATGGTTTCGGGCTGGAAGCGGGCGAGCTCGAGGCCGACACTCCCACAGGCGTCGGTAGCCATGATCCCCGGACCTCCCGCGTTAGTCACGATCGCGAGACGCCTACCCCTGGGTAACGGCTGATAGGCAAAGGCAACACCTAGATCGAACAAATCATCTAAAGTCTGCACCCTTATCACGCCGGTTTGTTTGAAAGCTGCGCTGTAAGCGGCGTCGGAACCGGCCAGCGTGCCGGTATGTGAAGATACTGCTCGCGAGCCAGCGGCCGTTACCCCAGATTTGACCACCACCAGCGGCTTTCGCTTCGTCAGGTCGCGCGCCACTCGCATAAACCGGTGCCCATCGGTGATCCCTTCCAGATACGCGATGACGACCTGAGAAGCCTCGTCCTCTCTCCATGCCTCGAGCAAGTCGATCTCGTCGATATCGGCCTTGTTGCCGAGGCTCACGAACTTGGCGAAGCCCACCCTCTCGCTATCTGCCATATCCAGGATAGCACTGAAAAGCGCGCCCGATTGGGAGATGAACGAAATGTCGCCCGCCAGCGGCATCCGCGCGGCAAAAGTCGCGTTGAGATGGCTGTGCGTGTCGATATGGCCGAGACAGTTAGGCCCCAGTAGCCGTAATCCCCCCTCACGGGCAATGCGCACGATCTCCTTCTCGGCCTTTGCCCCCTCCGGCCCTATTTCCCTGAATCCAGCGGTGATCACGACGGCCGCTTTCACCCGCTTTTTCACACAGTCCTGGAGGACCACGGCCACGGCGTCGCGAGGCACGACGATCACGGCGAGATCGATCGGGCCACGCACCGCGCTGACCGAGGGATAGCAGCGCAGTCCCAGAATCACGTCAGCGGAGGGGTTGATCGGATAGACCTTGCCCCGATAGCCGCCTTCAAGAATGTTGCGAAGCACCACATGGCCGAGCTTGTCCGTCGCTCCCGATGCGCCGACCACGGCAATTGCGTCAGGCGCAAAAAGCGCTTCCAGGCCCAGCTTCGTTTTCTCTTTTCTCGCTACGGCAGCAACTCTATTGGCCATAATTCGTCCAACCTGTCAGATTATATCACGATCTTCTTGCCGCCCAAAGCATTGGCCGACCCCTTGCCAGAGGGAGCGGTTAGCTCGCTTATGCCTGCCATCTCTTGAGTAAGTATGACTTCTCCTTCTCGAAGATACCCGCCTGATTCTCGACCAGTCGCTCGAACTGGGCCTCATCCATCTCGGCAGATTCGATCACGACACGCGCGGTTCTCCCGTAATACAAAGGTGTCAAAGCCCCGACGATGGCGCTCCGCTCGATTGCGAGACGGTCGGCGTTGTGATAGGCCGCCGCAAAATCGAAGACCACTCGCGCCCAGAGGTCCGTTGGGAAATCGAACCTGTCGCCGCTCTGGCCTGCCAGCCCCATCACCTTTTCGTAGTTCCCACGGCTCAGTGTGCGACTCCAGGTATCGGCGAATGTCTGTGCGCCAGCTCTGAACCTGTCGATCATGGCCGAGACCGTCACGCTGACGGTCTCGGCCATGATTTCTCTCTTTTCTCCAAAAAGTGTCGTGGGCTTGCTGCCCTTGACGCGTCGCCAGACGGCCTGGTACGTCTCCATCAGGGCAAAGAGTGTCCCCAGCACCTGCACGAACATCGGGCCCAGCGTCGCGGCCGGATCTTTGACGTCGTGAATTTTGGCGCCCAATCGGCTCTGCCCGATGGTGAACCCTTCGACGATAGCGACCGTCGTCATAAAAATGTCGATGCCGAAGCGGGCCACATCCGTTTGCCAGACGTCCCGGCTCAGATACTCCGAGGCCAGCTCGCCGCTTATCCCGAAATCGCCACCGATTGGCTGCCGGACGGCAACGCCGTACAGGGCCCGAGTGAGGGGGTAGGCTAGGTTGTTGGTGATGGTCCCGTCATACTTGTGCCTGACGTACATCGGAGCGACGTAGTCGCAGCCTTCCCTCACGATTGGGCCGGCTAGCAGATCGATCCATTCAGGGGATACGCTGCGCAAATCCGCGTCCAACAGCACGCAGGCCTGAGCGCTCAGACGCTCTGCCGCTTCAAAGACCGCCCTTAAGGCGGTCCCTTTGCCCGGGATACCTTGATAAACGAACGATACGACCGGTGCCTGAACCAGGGGGGAAATCTCGGCGATCACTTGTGGCGTCCCATCGGTCGAGCCACCGTCCGAGTGCACGATCAGAGGCTTCGCATCGGGGAAATACTTTGCCATTCCCGCGGCTACCGTGCGTATCACGTGCCCGATGGTCGCGTCGTTGTTGAAGCTGGGTATGCCGACCACCAAATCGACCCGCCCGACCTGGCGCAGCCGCAGCCACGCGTCCTCGGGAATAGCCGAAGCCAATGCCATCGTATCTCCAACCGGCAAACAAAAGGGTCTGTGAATATCGGGCGATGCGCTCCACTCTGGCCAAACACCACCACGTCCACAGACCCCATGGCTCTTGTCTTGTTATTCGGCCCGCCCCCGTGGCAAGCTTCCGGGGTTCCACGGACAGGCGGGCTTGCACAACCTAGTCTAACACGACATTACGACACTGTCAATGCAGAATGGCTTATTGAGAATCACTCTATTTCTGCAGCGCCGCACTATACTTCTTCACCAATGACTCGAGTGTGCCCGCCAGGTTCTTGTCGGCCTTCAGGGCGTTCATCTTTTCCTGGACCTTCTTACCTGGCATAAACGGTGCCCAACCATCGAGCGCTTTGGACACATCATCTACCAGCGCCTTGTCTTTGCGGTTGCTGAGATTGTCGAGAGCCGTTCTCACGTACTCAACCCGGTCCTGTGGGACGCCAGGCGGCATAGCCGCGACATAACCCATCGCACTGATGAAGCCAAAGGCAGTCTCCAGTTCCTTTGGCACCTTCGCGCCAAGCTCGATCATCGTCGGCACTTCGGGGAGCACCGAGCTCCTGTCCTCGCCCACGATAAAGAGGGTGTTCACATAGCCAGCGTCCCGGTCTTGCTTGGCGCCACCATCCGACGTGACCTGATAATCTGCTTCGCCCCGACCGAGCGCCAGCGTCACATTCTTGTTGCCGTCGTAACCGGTGATAACCTTGGCATCCAGGGCCAGCACCTCGGCCATCACCGATGCGCCGATCGTCAGGCTTCCTCTAGCCGAGCTGGCCGCGCCTTTCAAGCCCTTTGCCTTCTTCAAATCGTCTATCGTCTTATAGGGCTTCTGTGGGGACACGTTGAAAACTGTCGCGCCAGGGTGCAGGTCGCCAAGGAAATTGAACTTGTCGATCGAGTACTCCGTGCCAGGCGCCTTGAGGATGTCGTTGCCCGACATAGCATTGCTGCTCTTGATGACAAAGGTGAGGCCATCTTTCTTGTCGTCGTTATACACGGCGTTCACGCCTGCGTCGGAGGCATCATTCTCGATTCTTATCGTGGCGCCGATCTCTTTCCCCAGATATGGGGCGATCGCCCGGGCCAAGAGATCCGTGCCGCCGCCCGCGCTACTCGAGACCACCCAGATGACCGTCTTCCCCTTGTAGTACTCCGCTGCCGTCTGCGTCTTGGCTGCCTGCGTGCAGCCTGCGATTACTGCCAGACCTAGAGTTAAGATGCCGATCAGCGCTATCAGCCTGACCATACCGTTACGCATTCCCTACCTCCTTTTTATGTGTGCTCACCGCGTAGCCTGATACCTCGCCAAAACGGCGTCGAACCGGGCCACCAGAACTCTTTTGGCCCTGATCTTCGCCATTTCGTCTTGCACTTCTTTGCCCGCCATAAATGAGCTCCAGACGCCGATCAAGTTTTCGACTTCGTTTTGCACGTCTCGACTGCCCCAGTGTCGTCCGGGCGATATCATCTACTCAATCGATCTAGCCTCGATGGCGCACTTCTCCCGGGTCATCCTCTCAGCGGATTCTTGGCACCATTGCGGATAGACTTGCAGCTAGGTGATCATAGGAGTGCGTTTTCCAGGTACGAGCAAACACGACGGACTCGCACTACGATGCGAATCCCCGAACAAGCTCCAGCATCATTGCGAGCTTGGCCCTATCCCCTACTGAAGCCAAGACGCATGTCACCGTCTCGGCGATTTCCAGCCTGTAATACCAGGGACGCCAAATTGCCCGCGAGTAATGTAGCACTTAATAGATGGCTTGTCAATACCGCCGCGCATTCACTGAGCGGCCTTCCCAAAAGGAGTACAAACGCTCTCTTATTTGCTACAATATAGGGTAGAGCGCTGGATGACCCCGCGAAGAGCGAGTCAGCCGTGAATCTGGGGCGCCGGGAGGAAATCGACTTATGAGAATTCGTGACTCGCGTGACTGGCAATCGTGTTTGAATAGCATCCGCCGACGATTAAATTACGTGGATTTCAAGGCTGCGGCAGGAGAGGTCGAGGAAGGGACCCTGGACCGCGTGATGGGCATTGCCGTAGAGATCGACCAGGAAATCGCCGAAGGGATGCTGCACACCGTGGTCAGTCTGCCAGAACCAGAAGATGTATCATCGCAACTGGAGCAGTTTGCGGCCGAGTTGGAAATGATTCGGCCCGACCCTGCGGGTGTAGCTGAGACGGGTTTCGTGGGGCAGGCGTACCGGGACCTCTTCGATGTTTTTACGCCGGTCCAGCGCGGGCTGCCAGCGGTGGTTGAGACATTCAAGGTCTACGCCGAGGGCGGCTACGACCTGCGTGATGAAACTGCGGATGTGCTGAAAGAGGCACTGAACAGGCTGGATGATGAGCCACAGGTGGCTCTGAGGCTGGCTGGAGAAGCGGGGAGCTTGTACCTGAGAGGCCTGGGAGAAGTGGATGCCCTGTTGCTCGATGAGGGAGCGCAGCCGCCGGAGGAGCCGCTGGCCGATTGGGTAAATGCCATTGGCGACGTTGTCGGCGGAATCGCCGATAACCTGGAGGAGTATCCGCTGGGAGAGGTAGAGCTGGCCCGCGACCAGTGGCGCGCGCCGGATGACGAAGAGCGGATCGAGTACAGAAGAGGGAAGCTGGCGCGACTGGGAATAGTGGAGCCTGAGATTCAGACCCTGCTCCTTCCGCTGCTCGCTCCCCAGGAGCACAACCTTTCGGAGGCGGAAAGGGAAGCCATCATCGCCGCCGGGCCGAAGGTCGTCCCGAGATTGATCGCCATCGCCGGCGATGACGATTCGCAAATGGAGACCTCGATAAGCGGAGGCGAGGCTCCTATCACGGCGGTGCGACTGCTGGGGCAAATGCGGGCGGCGGAAGCCGTTCCCACTCTCCTGGAGATCCTCGAGAATACCGATCCGCTGGCGATAATCCACGACCAGACGCTGCAGGTTCTGCAGGACGAGATGCCCGACCTCGCGTTCGATATGGCCGTGGAAGTCTTCGACCGTGCTACAAATATCGATCTCAAGAGTGACATGGCCGGCGTACTGGCTAAGGGAGGTCGGGGCAAGCCGGGGGTATTCGAGCGGCTGATCGAGTACTTCCGCAAGGAGAAACGTGAACAGGACATTATCGCCGTCTACCTGGCGCATCTGGGCGATCCCAGAGCGCTGCCTGATCTGCACGAAGCCTTCAGAAGAGCAGACAATTGGACGAAGGTTGTGGAGCTTGAGGAAGCGATCGTCAATCTGGGGGGCGAGCTGAGCGCAGCCGAAAAGCAGAAATCGCAGCGGGTCAGTGCGCCAACGTTTCCAGGCCCGGGGCTGGCCCGTCGGCCTCAGCCAGCACCTGTGGCCCAGCCGGGGCCTGTGCGTGTGACCAAGATCGGCCGCAACGAGCCGTGCCCGTGCGGCAGCGGGAAAAAGTACAAGAAGTGCTGCGGGCGTTAGCTCACTCACAGATTCAAGCGGCGGAGAAGCTGGGAATTCAAGGCGACGATAACTGTGCTTACGGACATAAAGATCGCACCGATCGCCGGTATCAACAGGATACCTAGAGGGGCAAGCACACCGGCAGCCAGTGGTAGGGCAATCACGTTATAGCCCGTGGCCAAGAGCAGATTCTCGACCATCTTGCGGTAGCTGGCGCGGCTGAGCTCTATCACCCGCACGACGTCGCGGGGATCGTTTTTCACCAGGATGATTCCGGCGCTCTCGATCGCCACCTGGGTCCCAGCCCCGATGGCAACGCCCACGTCGGCAGCCAGCAGCGCCGGGGCATCGTTCACGCCATCGCCGACCATCGCTACGCGAAGTCCTCGGCGACGCAACTCCCTCACCTTGTCGACCTTGTGCTCTGGCAGCACCTCGGCGAAGTACTCGTCGATTCCGAGCGAACGCGCGACCCAGCGCGCCACATCATCGCTATCCCCTGTCAGCATGACCACCCGCACGTCCATTTCGCGCAATCGGGCCACGGCCTGGTAGGACTCCGGCCGGATTACGTCGGCCAGTGCGATTGCCGCGCGGGGTTGGTCGTCTAGAACCAGGTAGACCACGGTCTTTCCTTCCTCTCCCCACCGCTCTGCTGCATCTTGCAGCTCATTGGCCGAAGGCTGTCCCAGCGATTCCAGCAGTCGCGGACCTCCCACCTGCACCACGCGCCCATCTACGGTGACACGCACTCCCCGACCGGGCAGCGCCTCGAAGCTCGACACGGCTGGCCGCTGTACGTCGATGCGGGCTGCTTCGGCGCGGATGGCGCGGGCGATGACGTGTTCCGAGTCCCCTTCTGCCGCCGCGGCCAGCGCCACCGCTTCTTTCTCAGGCAGTTCCTGCTCGGTCACAATGCCCACCACGCCGAACTCGCCTCGCGTCAGCGTGCCGGTCTTGTCGAAGACCACGGCGTCGAGATCGCGGGCCTTCTCCAGGGCCAGGCGCTCACGGACCAGCAGGCCGCTCCGAGCGGCGAGGGTGGTGGAGATCGAGATGACGAGGGGAATGGCCAGTCCAAGGGCGTGGGGACAGGCGATGACCAGGACAGTAACCGTACGTTCCAACGCGAATCCTAGCGACTCCCCGAGGACGAGCCAGGCCAGGAAAGTGAGGGTGCCGAAGCCGACCGCGATGAGCACCAGCCAGTAGGCGGCACGGTCGGCAAGGGCTTGAGCGCGGGAGCGCGATCTTTGCGCCTGCTCGACCAGGCGCATGATGCCCGCCAGCATCGTCCTCTCACCTATTCTCGTGACCGACACCCGCAGCGATCCCTCGCCGTTGATGGTTCCGGCGATTACCTCATCTCCCAGAGCCTTGTGAACCGGTCGGGACTCGCCTGTAATCATGGCTTCGTTGACGGAGGACTCCCCCTCTATCACCTCGCCATCGGCCGGGATCCGGGCCCCGGGACGGACGAGTACGCGGTCACCTTCCTCCAGGGCATAGATGCTAACTTCCTCAGTTGTTTCACCTACTATCCTCTCGGCTGTGTCTGGCAATAGCTTGGCCAATTCGGCCAGCGCGCCGCGAGCCGAGCCAATGGCGCGCATCTCGATCCAATGTCCCAGCAGCATGATCACGATAAGGGTCGAGAGCTCCCAGTAGAGCGGCCCGCCGCGTAGAAGGAACTCGGTGGCGACGCTGTACAGATAGGCGCTGGTAATAGCCAGGGCGACGAGGGTCATCATTCCAGGCTTCAACGTCGAAAGCTCGTCTCTGGCTCCCTTGAGGAAGACGCTGCCGCCATAAAAGAATATGATGCTTCCCAGTACGAAAGGGACGTATTGAGAGCCAGGGAATGCCGGTGGCGTGAAGCCGAGGATTTCCTGGGTGATATCGGAGTAGACGAGTAGTGGCACAGTGAGCAGAAGACAGACCCAGAAACGCCGTCGGAACTCTTCTATACTGTGAGCTTCGTGACCCATCGCGTGGCGCCCGTGGTCGCCAGGTGGCTGGCCGCGCCCCTCGATATGCTTTCCGTGTGCGTGCACCTCGAAGCGTCCTCCCATTCCTTGGCCGTCGCACTGCCTGGTAGATTTTGGCTGTCCATTCCTGCGGTACTTCAATCCGAAGGTTCTTGTTTCCTTCGTTGCAAACCGAGCACGAAGTGTGCCGTGCTCCCCTTCTCACGGGAGAACGAGCACTATTCTCTGGGCACTGTGGAAATGACCGCCACACTTTCAGAAGCAAACAGCATCTGCTTGAGCCAGAGCGAGACGTAGACCAGCCCGATGAGCACCGGCACCTCGATGAGTGGCCCAACTACCGCCGCCAGCGCCTGGCCCGAAGCGATGCCGAATACTCCCACGGCCACGGCAATCGCCAGTTCGAAGTTGTTCGACGCGGCTGTAAACGATAGCGTCACCGTCTCCCTGTACTTGAAGCCCAACTTCCAGGACATCAGATAAGAAACGGCAAACATCACGGCGAAGTAGCCGAGTAGCGGGATGGCGATGCGCACCACATCCAGCGGCAGGCGTAGAATGACCTCGCCTTTGAGCGAAAACATCACCACGATAGTGAAGAGCAACGCCAGTAATGCCGTGGGCGCGAGCCGTGGCATGAAGCTGCCTTCATACCACCCTCGGCCTCGCGCCCTTATCCCTAGATAGCGGGTAACTATGCCGGCCACCAGTGGGATTCCCAGGAACACCAGCACCGAGGTCGCTACGTCCCAGAGCTCGATACGGATCGTTTGAGCGGAGCCAATGCCGAGCCATTCGGGAAGTAAAGTCACGTAAAAGTAAACCAGCACCGAGTAGAACAGCACCTGGAAAACGGAGTTGAGCGCGACGAGGACGGCGCAATATTCACCATCACCACCTGCCAGCATGTTCCAGATAAGCACCATGGCGATGCAGCGGGCCAATCCCACGACGATCAGCCCGGTGCGATACTCCGGCAGATCAGGCAGCAGTAGCCAGGCCAGGACGAACATAATGAGTGGACCGACAATCCAGTTCTGGATAAGAGAGACGGTGAATATTCTGCCGGCCTGTCTTACCCTGCTCATCTCCTCGTATCTCACTCTCGCCAGCACGGGGTACATCATCCAGAGGAGCCCCAGGGCGATGGGGAGCGATACGGTTGCGACGCGGGCTGAATCAAGCACGTTGGCGATATTCGGGTGAATGTAGCCTATGCCGAGCCCAAGGCCCATCGCCATAAATATCCAGAGGGGAAGGAGCCTATCAAGGGTTGATAGTCTGCTGATGGCACTGCTACGCTGCATTTCGGCCACCTCCATGTTCGAGACGCACATTCGCTAAGGTTCTCCTTCAACGTTGATAGAAGTATCCTGGCCACCCGAGTCGCAACAGGCCGCCGGGGTCGCGTCTGCACTGGAGGCGTCCAGGATTTCGCCCACCGCAGTTTGAAACGCCGCCGCGCCGACCGGATCGAGTCTGTAGTATGTCCACCGCGCGTCACAGGGGTCCCGCCTGTCCCGAACCAGCCCCGCCCGCTTCAGGAGCCTCATGTGGTAGGACACGGTGCCCTGGCTGAGGCCAAGCGTGTCGGTCAAGTGACACACGCATTGCTCCCGCTCTCGCAGCATCATGATAATCCGCAGGCGCATCGGGTCGGCCAGCGCCGTCAGGGCTTCCCAAACTGCGGCATCGACAGGGAGGTCTGCTTCCCGCAGGTCCTGTGCAACACGTCCGGCCACATCAGCCTCCTATATAT
>JACPRP010000068.1 GCA_016189905.1 Chloroflexota bacterium
CCTCTTCGCTGAACTCATCAGCTCCGATCTTCTCCGTCAGGTACAGGTTGCCGATGGTCTCATCCTTGTAGCGAATGGGTACCCCCAGGAAACTGGTCATTTTCGGATGGTGTTGTGGGAAGCCGCGGAAGCGCGGGTCTTTGGTGATGTCGCGGAGGCGTATCGTATTTCCTTCCCAGACCACCGCTCCCAACAGTCCCAAAGGTCGAGGGAAGTGAGGCAAGAGGCGAACCTCAGACTCACTCATGCCGGAGAAGACCCACGGTTGGAAAGATCGCGTCGGGTCGGAGCCAATACCCAGGGCAGCATATCGGGCATTGGTTAGCTTTCGTGACTGCTCGACAATGGTAAGCAGAACACGCTCAGACGAAACCTCCGCACTGATAGCCAGTGTGGCCGCGTTCACCGCCTTCAAGATGGCATAGGTGCGGTTACCCTTCGTATGCGCTTGGTTTGAGACAGTTTCCTTCTTGTTCATCGCCTAACCATAAGTCCTTGCCACGAGAGAATTCCGCATCTGAAAATTATACCAGTTATGGCTCGAAACGCTCCATTATCTCTATGTTAAATCATCGAGGAGGGCCCGCAAACAAGGGTGTCAGCAGGGCCAACTGATAAGAGGGAGTATTTCCTGATCATCGTCCGACGGAACAGTCTGCATTCTATGGCTTGACAACCTCGTCAGGCAGGGGAAGGCTGAAATAGAAAGTGGTCCCCTTGCCATCCTCGCTCTCGAACCACATCCTACCGCCTTGGCGCGTGATTATCTCTTTGGAAATGTCCAGCCGTGTCTCGAACTATGGCACATCTTTTGCGAGCCTAAATGCAGTTGCATAGGGAGCCAAAGAGCAGGAAGCTGTGCAAAAGGAAGGTTGAAATGTACGACCGTACGAAGCGACTCCCGTATAGTGAGAGAGCAGCCCGATTGACCATCGCGGGTCTCTCTTTCGTGGGCATTGCCGATGCGCTATATATGCTCGCTTACGATGAGGGGCTGATTGATTCCCTAATCTGTCCCTTCTTTGGCCAGGGCTGCAACATCGTCGGCCGCTCAGCGCACGCGAAGCACTTTGGCGTCCCCAACGCCGCGGTTGGAGCGCTCGGCTATGCGGCGATGGCCAGTCTTGCAATCTGGTCGGGCGAGAAGCTATCCACGCAGCGACCGATTCAGTCCCTCGGCCTCTCGGCTATCTCGCTTGGGGCCTTCGTCACTAGCGTTTTCTTAACTTGGGAGCAGGCGGCAAAGGTCAAAGCCTGGTGTTTCTGGTGTCTACTGTCTGCAGCCCTCAACCTACTAATCCTACCTCTAGCCTTATTGGAGGGATGGAGATCCGCACGCTCTTTTCTACGCGGGCTTTGATCGGGCTGTGATTTTGATGACTGGTTGAGACAACTCGCAGTTTCAGTCTTTCCCTGATTTTCTCGTGCCCGAGTCTGCGAAGAACAGCGCAAGGCAGGCACCGAGAAGTGAGAGCGGGAACTCAAACCCCTTGGGCCCGACGAGTCCATATGGCCAGTGAACCTTCCATATGGCCACCACCATATCGGCGCTAAGGAGGAGTGCGATCGGGCGGGTGAAACAACCCAGCATCAAGAGCAATCCACCGAAGAACTCCACCGTGCCGACGACGACAGCCATCATCTCGGCCATTGGCACGCCCATCCCACGGAGTCCCTCGGCGAATCCTTTTCGCCCCACCTGCATTTGCTGGACGAAGCCGGGTCCGAGGTATCGCACGGCTTCTGGAGCAACTTGCTTCTCCGGTCCAACAAACAGCTTCGGATATCCGTGCACGGCAAAGATATTCCCGACGATCAGGCGCAGCAGCAACAGTCCTAGATTCACGATTCGCACCTCCAATAGATGATGATCGGCGAGCACGCCAAGAAGACGAGCTAGGCGACCAAACCTGATTTCCCAACAGCTGGAAACTCCAGCCTAGATCACTGGTCAGTTGACGTATACGGGGCTGTCTACAACCCGATATCCGCTTCGATTGATTGCATCCACGGACCTGATATTGTTCACTTGGTAGTCCCGCGGCACCAGGACGAAGTTGTTGTGCCAGATTGGACTATAGTTGGGATCCCCTGGCACCGAGTCGAATACGACGAGCTGGCCGGGAACTCTCGGCTGCGCGTCATATTGCTCCATAGTCGAAGGGGCCAGGTACTCATCCTCGTACACGAACGAGTACTGCTCGGCAACATTGAAGGGTGGCCGAGTGAGGGTGCGACCTAGGTCCAGATGGTAGACCTTCTTGTCTTCGTACCAGGTGGGCCGGATCTCCTGCCGGAAGGGGTTGTTGTACTTCAGGTTCTCTTCGTCGCCTACGTATGTGGGTTCTGGCGTTGCCGTTGTCATGCCTTCGCCGGATACCCCTGCTTGTCTCGACTGAGATTGGTCGATGCCGCAGGAAGCCAGCAGGAAGGCTGCTGTTGATCCTAGCCCGAGGCCGACGAAGGATCGTCGCGAGAGCTTCGACAATTTCATTTGAGTTACCTCCTCGTTTGATTAGCCTTGTCTTCGCCATCGTTTAGCGAGTCACGACCAATGCCTGGGGGTGCTGGTGCTGGAACTGATCCGGCCAGCCCCGATACATTGCACTGGATGGGACGTATCGGGGCCAGGAAATGTCGAGGCGCTTCCAGGTAAGTCCAGCATCAGCCGATCGGAAGACTCCCTTGTTGGTCACCGCATAAAACACTCCAGGCTCGCTTTCGTTTGTCTCCAGAGGTGGGATGATGGTGCCCTTCGTTTCGGGCAGTCCATCGCGTATCTCTAGCCACGATTGCCGTCCTGTCCGGCGGTAGATCGTTGAGTCGGCAACCGCCGAGTTATGGGCCTCGGCCGGGCCGGGTGACGCCGATACGACCACTGTATCAGGATTGCCCGGATCGACGGCCAGGCCGTAAAGGTAATGGTGTTTGAGGCCGTCGCAGAAATACTGCCAGGTGTCACCCCCATCAAAGCTTTCGGAGTATCCCATGCCGGGCGAGGCAAACCCGTCGCCATTGGCCGTGTAGACGCGATCTTTAGCCAGACGGTGGGTGCGCAGGGTGTGGGCATCGAGGAGTCCATTTGGCTGGCGGTCTTCCCAGGTTTGCCCCCCATCGAGGCTTCGCATCACTCCTCCCCTCTCGATACAGACGAAGACTCGTCCGTCCACTACGGCATCAGGGGTGATCCAACGGACGTGGTGAGTCCAAGGCCGAGGTGGGAAGCTCCACGTTGACCGAGAAGGAAGCTCACGTAGTCCTGCCAACTCTTGGAAGGTCCTTCCCCTGTCTTCCGATCGATACAGCGCACTCGGCTCGGTTCCTGCCCATACCACTCCGTACTCTCCGGTCCGCTCCGTGTGGCTCACGGCTACGGCAGTCACATTGGCGGAGGAGACGCCTTCTCCGATCCTCTTCCACGACGCGCCGGCGTCCTCACTGCACCACGACCCTTTGGCGAAAGTGCCACAATAGATCTGCTCCGGGTGAAAAGGATCGGCGGCCAAGCACTGGGTAGGAAAGCCGACCATATGCGTATCAACCTGCCATTGGCCCGCGCGGTGGTTGATCACCAGTAGCTCACGTTCCATCGCAATGTATAGCCTCGTCACAAGCTACTCCTTTCCCCTGAAATACGCTCCCAGGGCAGGGATAACTGGTTCGTGCATCATATACGGCGGATTTGCTCTGGCCATACGGAGCCACACACTTTGGCCCGCACTACTTGTGCCAACCTTTCGCTAGTTTGGATTGGTTCATAAGAATAGGAGGGATTGGTTACAGTTAGAGATGCCTGGGGGAGACATCCC
Source organism: Chloroflexota bacterium (assembly GCA_016189905.1). Taxonomy (GTDB): domain Bacteria; phylum Chloroflexota; class UBA6077; order FW602-bin22; family JACPRP01; genus JACPRP01. The sequence goes on from JACPRP010000068.1 coordinate 3,810, forward strand.
AATTCTACCTCCATCCCTAAGTGGTTGCTGTGTTCCCGGACTTCCTTGAATGCCTTCTTAAGGGGCTGGCACGCTTATTGAAGACCGGGAGATAGTGTCAGACGGCCGTGTCCTCGAATTTTCGCAGGCCCAATTTATGTTCTTGCCTGGGGAGGATCGATCCGTGTCTTGGAAGAGTATCATCCCGCTTGTTCTAGTGGGGTTGACTGTAGCGGCCATCGCTGTTGTGCTCGTGCCACCCGTGGAAAGTCCGCCGTTTGCCGCCACCTCGGTCGACAAACCGTCCGCTCCTGACACTAGCCAAGGAACCTGCCAACAATGCCACGGAGCGAGCGGCGCAGGACGCGAAGATACAGCTAACGTGCCTTCCGCCTCACCCGACACGATCCTCTTCGAGGAGCATTTTGCGGATGGAGAATTGGCGCTGAACTGGCAGACGTTTCCCTTCTTCAGCCCCGATCTCATTAGGCCCGTCTCGCGTTTCGATGCACCGGATGGGGATGGTTGGGTCGGTCTGGTCACCAACGAGACTTTCGGGGGATTTGCCAGCCTGTCTTATGCCGGGGAAGAAACCCTGGCCGATCACTTTGTGGAGGCCTGGGTCTACACCGAGGTGCCCCCTGACCAGCAAGCCCCAATTCACGGGATTGCCGTTCGCGTGGATCCCAAAGGCAACCGTTTCTACCGGCTTGCGGCCCAATTTGGGGCGGAGCCAAGGATTTCATTGGCATACGTAGGCAGGGACATCAATAATTTCCCTGATTACTTGAGAACTTGGAGCGCGGCCGAGATACCGGGCGGGGCTCCAAGTAGTAGCGGGTGGCATCGGATGGGACTACGGGTTGAAGGTGATAGCTTCTGGGCCTTTTGGGACGACCAGGAACTCCCTGGAGGAGCCATCACGGATGGCAGGATCGAAAATGGCTACTTTGGAGTGTACGACAACTTCGTTGGGGGCCAGCAAGTTGCCCAGACTCTTGTAGACGCGATAACCGTGCGCTGAATCCAAAGGTACCGACAGCCCATCAAGATCATCGCAGAGACGCGTCACATCAACCCCATAAACCGGATTGGTTGAGGCATCTGATACATAGTGTTAGGAGTAAGGCAAATGCAAGACATCTTCAAGGGACGATGGAACGAACTCAAGGGAAAAGTGAGGCAGCGGTGGGGCGAGCTCACCGATGACGAGATCGCCCAGACTCAGGGCAATCTCGACCAGCTCGTGGGCAGGATTCAACAAAAATACGGTGGAACCAAAGAAGAGATACGCCGACAGTTGGAGTCGATGACGAGATGATGAAATCTCGCGGGAACAGATCCGTTCCCGCATCATTGCACTCGCAATATGATCGCCTTAACGAGAGCAACCTATCGATATTACTAAACACAGAGAATGACTAAAAGAGAACAAGAGCCACGTCTAGCACGACGGGTCGGCCTCGTCGAGGCGATAGCTATCGCGCTCGGGGCTATGATCGGGGCTGGTGTCTACGTCTCGATGGGCCAAGCGGCGGGCATAACCGGTGGTTCGCTGATCGTGGCTGTTCTGCTAGGTGCGGGAATAGCTACTCTCAGCGGTCTCAGCGCAGCCGAACTCGGCGCCAATGACCCTCGCACGGGCGGGGCCTACCAATTCGGCTATCGCCTTGTCCATCCACTGGTTGGGTTCCTGGCTGGATGGCTTTTCCTTGCGGCCGGCCTCGCTGCCGGAGCTACGTTGGCCCTGACTTTCGCCGCCTACGTCGAGCCGTTCTTTCCCGGTATGCTTTCCCGCGCCTTCGGTGTCATTCTTGTGTTGGGCGCCACTACGCTAAACGTACTCGGCGTCAGGCTCTCTGCTCGGATCAATCTGGCACTCGTGGTGATCGGCGTGTCGATCCTGGTAGCCTTCATTGTGATAGCTCTACCAGCTCTTACTGGAAGCCGTCTCCAACCGTTTGTGATCGGAGGCATCGGCGGGCTACTCCAGGCGAGCGCTTTGCTCTTCTTCGCCTATGCTGGCTTCGCTCGGCCAGTCACAATTGCCGAGGAGGTGCAGCAACCTCGGGTGACCTTGCCGAGGGCTGTGCCGATCGCCCTCGGCATCGCCACCTTCTTGTACCTGGGGATCGCTTTCGCGGCCCTTGGCTCTTTAGGGCCGGAGCGTATGGGGGCAGAGCGGGCCCCTCTGCGCGCGGCGATGGTGGCGGTAAGCAATCCGGTTGGACTGTTGCTCATCTCAGTTGGAGCCGTGATCGCCACCTCAACCATCCTGGTCACCGATGTCTGGGGTCTTTCGCGCCTGGCCTTCGCCATGGCCCGCAACGGCGATCTGCCAAGCTGGTTCGGACAACTCTCCGTGCCGAAGCGCATCCCCTACCACGCCGTGCTTGCGGCAGGCGGGTTATTGTTCGTCCTTTCGAGTACGCTCGACCTGCGTCCGGCCTTGGAGACGAGCAGTTTAGCGCTGCTGATCTACTATGGAATTATGAACCTGTCGGCGTTACGGCTGCCAAGGGATCGACGTCTGTATCCGTCGGTTGTCCCAGCCGCCGGGCTAATCGCTACCACTCTGGTAGCCCTCTCGCTCCCGTGGCAGACGCTGCTGACCGTCCTCATCGTGGTCATCCTGGGTCTGGTTTACTACACTCTCCAGAGAAGGGGCAGAACGTGAGCAGCAGATGGAGGAACAAAGCGGCCAAAGTCATATCTCGGGTTGAGCGGCGGGACCGTTACCGCATCAGACGAAATCCCTTTTACAACTGCTTCAAGAGAGAGTGCGTATGAAGGTTTTCTTGGGGACAGATCACGCTGGCTTCGCGCTCAAGGAAGACATCAAGTCGTTCCTCAAAGCTGCTGGCTACGAGGTTATCGACTGCGGGGCCTATGGCTTGGATCCGGATGACGATTATCCTGATTTCGTCTCTAAGGCGTCAACTGGGGTCGCCGAAGAGCCGTCGGCAAGTGGATCAAAGGGGATCGTGTTTGGGAAGTCAGGAGCGGGCGAGTGCATCGTCGCTAACAAGATTAAGGGAATAAGGGCGGCGCTTGGCTTCAACGAACGCAACGTAGAACTAACCCGCACGCACAATGATGCGAACGTTCTTTGCCTGGGCTCGGATTTCGTGGGACCAGAACTTGCGAAAGCGTTGGTCAAGCTGTTCCTGGAAACTCCTTTCTCAGGCGAACAGCGTCATATCAGAAGGATTGAGAAGGTAAGAAGAATCGAACTGGCCGGCAAGTCTAACCCGTCGCGAACATAACTTGCTTCGATTGTCTTTTGACGCTTGACCTCATATAGCGAGGAGACCAGATGATTAGCCCTTTATTGGCGGCACGAATGCAGATGGCTTTTTCGCTTGGCTTCCACATGCTCTTCGCCGCAGCTGGTATGGCGCTGCCGCTTATGATGGTCATCGCCGAGGGACGCTGGCTGCGGACGGGCGACCCTGAGGCGTTGCGACTGGCAAACACTTGGGGAAAGGCCACTGCCGTCTTGTTCGCCCTCGGCGCAGTTTCTGGCACTGCACTGTCCTTCGAGTTAGGATTGCTCTGGCCGCGTTTCATGACTTTCGCCGGCCCCCTCATCGGCCCGGCCTTCGCCCTCGAAGGCTATGCCTTCTTCATCGAGGCGATCTTTCTTGGACTCTATCTGTACGGCTGGAACCGGCTCAGCTCTCTTGTCCACTGGCTTTGCGGTGTGGCAGTGGTGGTGAGCGGTGTCTCCTCGGGCATCATCGTCCTCGCAACAGTTTCGTGGATGCATAGCCCGGTGGGCTTCCGGTTGGAGCCGGATGGGTCGTTGGTCAACATCGATCCACTGGCCGCAATCTTCAACCCTGCCTTCGGGCTCATGGCTGCCCACTCCACGGTTTCTACCTACCAGGCCATCGGTTTCGCCATAGCCGGTGTCTACGCCTGGGCGCTCCTGCGAAATCGCCGCCCGGCACGTGTCCACTACAACCGGATGGCAATTGTCGTGGCGATGCTTCTGGCGGCGCCCGCCGCTCTGGCGCAGCCGGTGCTGGGCGACCTGCTCGCGACGCGCCTGTATCACGAGCAGCCGACCAAACTGGCGGCGATGGAGAGCCAGTTCTTCACCGAGCGGGGGGCGCCACTGCGCATTGGCGGCTGGCCGGACCCGGAGGCTCGCGAGACCTACTGGGCGATCGAGATTCCCAAAGGGTTGAGCTACCTCGCTACGCGCGATGCCGACGCCGTTGTGCGCGGGTTGGAGGAGTTCCCGCGAGACGAGTGGCCTCCGGTGCAGATCGTACATCCAGCCTTCCAACTAATGGTGGTATCCGGAGTTCTTATGCTTGGTATTGCGGCCTGGTTCTGGTGGGCCTGGTGGAGAGAGGGGCGACGTGGGCGTGATTGGTGGAGCCACCGTTGGCTGTTGGTTGCCCTCGCGCTGGCCACGCCGTTGGGTTTCCTGGCGCTGGAGTCCGGGTGGGTCGTCACCGAAGTTGGCCGCCAGCCGTGGATCATCTATCGTATCCTGCGTACTCAGGAGGCGGTGACCCCCATCGTAGAGGTGTTCGTTTCGCTGATGGGTTTTGTGCTACTTTACAGCGGTTTGATTGCGACGCTGGCGCTCCTGCTTCGGCGCATGGCGCGAGGCGAAGGAGAGACAGAAGAACTCGGGCAGGAGCAACATAATGCTCGCGACTGAGTTGCTCCCGGAGTTGATCGGTCTGGTCGCCCTGGTCGCCCTGATCGCGTACGCAGTATTGGGCGGCGCTGACTTTGGGGGTGGGGTGTGGAATCTGCTCGCCCGAGGTCGTCGATCCGAAGGACAGCGCAGGGCGATCTCCGTGGCGATGGGGCCAGTCTGGGAAGCCAATCACGTCTGGTTGATCTTCTTGATCGTCATTCTGTTCACGGCCTACCCCCTGGCGTTCGCGGCGCTCAGCGTGGCCTTCTTTTGGCCGTTTCATCTAGTGCTAGCTGGAATCGTTCTTCGCGGCGCGGCATTCGTGTTTCGGGCCCACGGCCGAGCAGCAGCCACTACGCCTTCGAGCTGGGGCGCGGTGTTTGGTGCGGCAAGCATAATCACCCCACTGCTGCTTGGCGCCTGTCTGGGAGCAGTCTCGACGGGACGAATTCGCGTGATCGACGGGATTGTTCAAGGCGGCATGGAATGGGCCCGGGTCGGCGCGTTTCCTCTGGCGACGGCGGTGCTGGCCCTGGTTGTATGCGCCTACCTCGCGGCAGTCTATTTGACGCTGGAGACCGAGGGAGAACTCCGCGAGGACTTTCGGCGCCGGGCCCTCATAATCTGGCTAATCGCGGGCGTGGTCTCCCTCGGCACTCTCCTATTGGCTTATTCCGAAGCACCCCATCTCTGGGAGGGGCTGATGCGATTCCCTGCTATCCTTGCCGTGTTAGCAGGAGTCATCGTTGCCCCAGCCGCTGTCTTTGCGCTGTGGCGACGCCACTTCGAGCTGGCACGTGTCCTCGCAGTTGGGCAGGTTGTGCTACTTTTGATTGGATGGGGTTTGGCTCAGCGGCCATACATTATCTATCCCGATATCTCCCTGTCCGGTTCTGCTGCCCCACCGGCCACGCTTATCTTCGTGCTCTGGACGCTCCCGTTTGGGCTGGCGCTGCTTCTCCCCTCGCTCTGGTTCTTGTTCGCCGTCTTCAAGGGACGGAACCCGGCTGCTGAGGAACGGTATCCATAGACGCAGGCGGATGACGGCAACTGATGATGTTGCAGTGCGTCTATGGTGACGGGCAACGCGGCCAGGCTTCCCGAGTTATTGACCGTAAAAAGGACAAAGTTGTGAAGATGGCACTCAACCCATAACTAGCAACGAAGATACCCTGCTCCATCAACTCAAGCAAGGTCCGTGGCCCCACGATCACAAACTTCCACAAGGCATCTTTCTTGCACACGTTTGGCGCGTGCGCAGAGGCGCACCTGCAAGCGCAAGCGGAACACTGGCCGCCTCGTCAGTAGGATGCGTCGGCGTTGAGCGGATGCTCATCGGTGAGATTCACCTGTGTGGTGTGATAGTACAGCATCTGTACCACGGGCTTAGTAAGTGTGCTGAGACCATTTGTTATGGCACACCGATACAATGCGGATGGCATACTCCTTGCTCCCTTC